>NZ_JBFULZ010000079.1:0-17114 GCF_054049635.1 Cellulomonas sp. P5_C6
GCCGGCTCGGTCTCGCGGATCAGGTCGCGCTCCTGCCCATTCAGCGCGCTGAGCAGCTCGTCCATGGTGCTGTCCCATCCGGTTGGTCGTCCACGGGGCACTCCGTTCCCATTCGACCGTAGACCTCGCACGCCCGCCCGGCCCGTGGTCCCTCCCGATCGGTAGGGTCGCCACGAGGATGTACCCACGGGGGCTGATCGAGTCGCTCGAGCCATGACCGACGTCGGCGCCCCCGGCGCCGGAGCCAGCCAGGCCGGGGCTAGGAGCCCGGAACGGCAGACGATCGTCGGCGCGGCCGTGCTCGGTGCGCTGGCCCTGTGGTGGGCATCGCGGCGCAGTCGCGGCATCCCGTACGTTCTCGTGCGCTCCACCTGACCCGCCCCTGAGCGAGCGCGGTCCGGTCAGGGAAGATCGAACGGCAGGGACAACCCCTCGAGCGACGACCGACAGGTGCACTCGTCGTCGAGCGGGAGGGCGCCGACCACCTGGGCGAGCAGGGTTCGCAGCCGGTCGACGCTGCGCGCGAACTCGTCCAGGACGCCCTGGTGCGAGACCGCGCCGGCTGCCTCGACGCCGGCGTCGGCGTCCGTCACGACGGCCAGGCTGGTGTAGCAGAGCGCCAGCTCGCGGGCGAGGGCTGCCTCCGGCATGCCGGTCATGCCGACGACGTCGCCACCCTCGGCCGCGTTCCGGCGCGACTCCGCGCGCGTCGAGAACCGGGGTCCCGGGATCACGACCATGGTGCCGCCGTCGACGACCGGCATCGCGGGCCGGGGAAGGCCGACGACGGCGTCGCGGCCCTGCGGGCAGTACGGGTCGGCGAGACCGACGTGCACCACGGCGCCGACCTGGTCGTAGAAGGTGGCGGGGCGACCCCAGGTCGTGTCGATGATCTGGTCGGGGACGACCAGGGTGCCCGGCGCCAGATCGAGGCGCAGGGCCCCCACGGCCGACGGAGCCAGCACGCGCCGGACACCGAGGGTGCGCAGCGCCCAGAGGTTGGCGCGGTAGTTGACGAGGTGCGGAGGGAACCGGTGGTCGGCGCCGTGCCGCGGCACGAACACGACGTCGCGGTCCCCGAGCCTGCCGACGAGCGGCGGGTCGCTGGGGTCGCCGAACGGGGTGGTGACCCGGACCTCCTCAGCCCCGTCGAGGAGCTCGTACAGGCCCGAGCCGCCGATCACGCCGACCGGGGATGCGCTGCTGGTCATGCGACCGACCGTAACCGCCGGACGACCAGGGCCGCGGCCGCCGCCGGGATCCGTCAGGCTCCCGTCATGCCGTGAGGTGCCCGCCCCGGGGATGCTGGGACCATGCGTGTCCTTGTCACCGGCGGAGCCGGGTTCATCGGCCGACCGACCGTGCAGCGGCTCGTCGCCGCCGGCCACGACGTGACGGTCCTCGACTCCCTGCGGCCGGACGTGCACGCACACGGAGAGGCTCCACCCTTGCCGGGTGCCCGCCTCGTGGTGGGTGACGTCCGCGACGCCGACGTCCTCGCCGCGACCGTGCCGGGCGCCGACGCCGTCGTGCACCTCGCCGCCAAGGTCGGTCTCGGGGTCGATCTCGACGACGTCGTCGACTACGTCTCCTCGAACGACCTCGGCACCGCCGCGGTGCTGCGGGCGGCGAACAGGGCCGACGTGGGGCACCTGGTGTTCGCGAGCTCGATGGTGGTCTACGGCGAGGGTGCCTACGACTGCGCGCTGCACGGTCGGGTCGCGCCCGGTCCGCGACGAGTGCGCGACCTCGAGGCGGGCGTGTTCGACCCTCGGTGCCCGCGGTGCGCCACCGTCCTGGTGCCCACGGTGGTGACCGAGGACGCGCCGCTGGATCCGCGCAACGTGTACGCCGCGACCAAGGTGCACGGCGAGCACCTGCTCCGCGCGTGGGCGCGTGAGACCTCCGGCGGTGCGTTCGCGCTGCGGTTCCACAACGTCTACGGGCCGGGGATGCCACGCGACACCCCCTACGCCGGCGTGGCCTCGCTGTTCCGGTCGGAGCTCGCCGCCGGTCGGGCACCTCGGGTCTTCGAGGACGGCGCTCAGCGGCGCGACTTCGTGCACGTCGACGACGTCGCCCGCGCGATCGTCGCCGCCGCGATCGCCACCGGCGTCGACGGGGACGTGGTGTCGCTCAACGTCGGCTCCGGCACCGTGACGACCGTGGGCGGGCTCGCGAAGGCGCTCGCCGACGCGGTCGGCGGCCCCGCTCCGCGTGTGACCGGCCAGTTCCGGATCGGTGACGTCCGGCACGTCACGGCGTCGTCGGAACGCGCGGCGCACGTGCTGGGGTGGTCGGCGAGGGTCGACCTCGCGGCTGGGCTGGCGACGTCCTGACGCGGTGCCGTCAGTCCTGCAGCACCGGCCCGCGAGCCTCGTCGGACGCCGGGAGCTGCACCTCGAACAGGCACCCCCCGTCGGTGGGCTCGACCCCGACCCGGCCACCGTGCGCGGCGACGACCGTCCCGACGATCGCCAGGCCCAGCCCGGACGAGCCGATCTCGCGCCGCTGCTCGCGATGGGCACCCCCGCCCTGGAAGCCCTCCTCGAACACGTGCGCGCGCTCGTCGTCGGGGATGCCGCCACAGGTGTCTTCGACCGCGACCCGTACCTGTCCGTCGAACCGGTAGCCGGCGACCCGGACCGTGCCTCCCCGGCCGCTGCTCCGGACGGCGTTCCCGACGAGGTTGTCGAGCACGCGAGCGAGCTCGTCGGGCACCCCGACGACCTCGAGGCCCGGCGCGACGYCGACGAGGAGAGCGACATCCTGCGCCGCGGCCATGGGCGCCGAGTGCCCGAGCACGTCGTCCAGCACCACGCTGAGCTGAACGGTCTCGTGCGCCCGGGGTGCGGGGAGCCCATCGGGCCGCGACAGCTCGGCGAGGTCGTCGATCATGCGACCGAGCCGGTCGACCGCGCTGCCGATGCCCAGGTAGGCGGCCTGGGCATCCGTGATCACGCCATCCTGGAGGCCGTCGATCGTGGCCCGGATGCCGGAGAGCGGCGAGCGCAGGTCGTGGCTCACGAACGCGACGACCTGCCGGCGAGCCGACTCCAGTGCGCGCTCCCGCTCGCGGGACGCCTCGAGCTTCACGCGGGTCCGCGCCAGCTCCTCGGCGAGCTCGGCGAGCTCGGCTGTCACGGGTGCAGCCGTTGTGACCCCCCGGCCGCTCGCGAGATCCCGCGCCTGCAGTCCGACCGCGCGCACGTCGGCGAGCACCAGGCGACCGAGGACGACGGCGAGCACGACCGCAGGGACGGACGAGAGCCCGAGGACGAGCCTTGCGACGGCGGCATCGTGAGCCGAGAGGAACATCGCGCCCACGTTGACCCAGACGGCGAGCGCGACGACCCCCACCGGGACGAGAGCCGTCACCACCATCGCCGCGACCAACGACGCCCGCCGGACCCGGGTCACGACCAGCGCACCCAGGACTCCGACGCCCGCGGCGCACAGCGCGGTCATGGCGGCGATGAACCAGAGGTCCCGGCTCACGGCCGCGCCCCGACCAGCGCCGCGCCGAGCTCGTCCGCGGTGCCGAGCCGGTACCCCGTCCCGCGGACGGTGGTCAGCAGCACCGGCGCCGACGGGTCGGGCTCGAACTTGCGACGCAGCCGCCGGACGTGCACGACGACGGTCGAGTCGTCGCCGAAGTCCCAGCCCCAGACCCGGCGGAGCAGATCGCGCGTGCCGAACGTCGATCCGGCGTGCCGTGCGAGGAACAGGAGCAGGTCGAACTCGCGGGGCGCGAGCGTCTGCTCCGATCCTGCCAGCGACGCCGAGCGCACCGACGGGTCGAGCACCAGCGGCCCGACCGTGACGGGCCGGGACCCGTCGCCCGGCTGGATGTCGCCGCGCCGCAGGAGCGCGTGCAGTCGGAGCACCAGCTCGCGCGGGCTGAACGGCTTGGTCAGGTAGTCGTCGGCACCGACCTCGAGACCGACGATCCGGTCGTCGACGGTGTCGAGCCCCGAGAGCAGGACGACCGGCGTCCGGTCGGCGTCGAGTCGCATCTTGCGCAGCAGGTCGAGGCCCGACGCCCCGGGCAGCCGCACATCGAGCACCACGGCGTCGGGTCGGGTCTCCCGCCAGACGCGCTCACCCTCGCGTGCGTCGCCCGCCACCAGTGCCCGCACGCCGTCTGCTTCCAGGTAGGCGGCGACGCTCCGCACCACGAGCTCCTCGTCGTCCACCACCAGCACCGTCGGCATGGGGTCACGCTAACCCGCGTGCCGTGGTCCGGCCGCCCCGGACCGTGAAGTCCACCGTCCGCCGGGCGGATCCGTCATCGAACGGTCATCGCGGGGGGTCGGGGCCCCTGGAGCGGGGCGACCTAGCGTGGATGTGTGACTTCAAACCCGCGGATGGTGGACCTGGTCCTGCCGTGCCTCGACGAGGCCGCCGCGCTGGCGTGGCTGCTCCCCCGCGTCCCCGAGGGGGTCCGGCCGATCGTCGTCGACAACGGCTCGTCTGACGGCAGCGCCGAGCTCGCGGAACGGCTCGGCGCCCTGGTCGTCGTCGAGGACCGCCGGGGCTTCGGCGCCGCCTGCCACGCCGGTCTGCTCGCGGCCACCGCGGACGTGGTCGCGTTCATGGACGCCGACGGCAGCCTCGACCCGCGCCAGCTGCACAGGGTGCTCGATCCCGTACGCGCCGGGCAGGACCTCGTGCTGGGTCGGCGCCGGTCGACGTCGCCGGCGGCGTGGCCGTGGCACCTGCGCTACGCCAACCGCGTCCTGGTCGGCAGGCTGGCGCGCCGAACCGGCGTCCGCCTGCACGACCTCGGCCCGATGCGGGCTGCGCGCCGGTCGGCCCTGCTCGATCTCGACATGCACGACCGCCGGTCGGGCTACCCCCTCGAGATGGTCGTGCGGGCGGCGGACCGGCGGTGGCGGATCTCCGAGGTCGACGTCGACTACGCACCACGGACCGGGCGCTCGAAGGTGACCGGGACGCCCCTGGGAGTGGTTCGCGCCGTCCGCGACATGTCTGCGGTCCTGGCCTCGTGACCGGGCCCGTCGAGCCTGCTCGTACGCTCGTGCTGCTGGCGAAGGAGCCCGTCGCCGGACGCGTCAAGACGCGGCTGCACAGCGAGTTCAGCCCCACCGAGTCCGCCGCACTCGCCCGCGCCTGCCTGAAGGACACGTTCGATGCGATGTCCGGTGCACCGGCCGTGCACCGGGTCGTCGCGCTCGACGGGGCCGGTGGGCCATGGATCCCCCCAGGCTTCGACGTCGTGCCGCAGCCCTCGGGTGACCTTGGTGACCGTTTGGCCGCGGCATTCCGCGACACTCTCGCGCGCGACGACCACGCCCCCGCCCTCCTTGTCGGCATGGACACGCCGCAGCTCGGTGCGCATCTCTCAGCTGTCGACTTCGACGGCGCCGACGCCGTCCTCGGGCTCACGAACGACGGCGGGTACTGGGCGATCGGACTACGCACGCCCGACGACCGAGTGTTCGRGGGCATCCCGATGTCCACGGACCGTACCGGCGCCGCCCAGCTGCGGCGCCTGCACGAGCTCGGGCTGCGCGTCACCCTCCTGGCCCTCCTGCGCGACGTCGACGAGCCCGCAGATGCTCGCGCAGTCGCCCTCGCGGCACCGGCGACGAGGTTCGCGGCCACGTGGCGCGGCCTCGGTCAGGTCCGGTCGGGCTCGTGATGCGCCCGCACCCGCTCACGTTCTACGAGGCCGCGCTGGACGGTGCACCCGTCGACGCGCTCGGGTCCGCGGGCGTCGTCAGCCTGGCCGTCGCACGGTGGAGCGACGAGCCCGACGCGATCGACGACCTCATGCTCGCGCGCTGCGAGGCGCCCGTCCTCGACGTCGGCTGCGGACCCGGTCGGCTCGTCGGGGCGCTCAACGCGCGCGGCGTGCCGGCTCTGGGGATCGACATCTCGACGCGGGCCGTCGAGCAGGCGCGTGGCCGCGGTGCGATGGCACTGCGGCGGGCGGTCGAGCAGCCAATGCCCGCCGAAGGTCGATGGGGCACAGTTCTCCTGGCCGACGGCAACATCGGCATCGGTGGAGACCCGGCGGCGCTGCTCGCGCGGTGCCGGCGGCTCGTCGGCCCTCGTGGCCTGGTCCTGGTAGAGACCGACGCGGACCAGGACGCCGACGACACCTCTCCGCTCACGTTGCGCGACGCGGACGGGCGCACCAGTCGACCGATGCCCTGGGCTCGGGTCGGAGCACGAACGCTTGCCCGGCTCGTCCCGACCTGCGGCTTCGTCGTGCTCGAGCAGTGGCACCTCGGCGGCCGGACCGTGGTGGCGCTGCGCGCGCTCTGACCCCGGGACGGGCACGACCGACAGTCGCGCCGCATGGTCGACGCGACCACGATCACGAGGGCGAGCAGCGGGTGGCGGTCACCACGGGGAGACGAGCACGACCTGCAGGGTGATCGCTGCCGCGCCCTGGGCGACGAGCCACGCCCGCCGGTCCGCCAGCGTCGCGGCAGCGGGCAGCACCCAGCACGCCAGCGGGACCCAGATCCGCTCGACCTCCCCGCGCTCCACCMCGGAGACGGCGCCGACGAGCGCGGCGCCGAGCGCAACGACAACGATGAGCTGCACCGCCCCCGGGAGCGAGCGCAGGCCCGTCAGGCCGCCGACGCCGGCCGGCCCCACCAGCACGCCGAGCAGGACGAGGTCCGCGACGAGGAAGTAGAGGTACGGCCGATCGGCGGCACGTCCCAGGGTCGAGGCCACGTGCGTCGCCGCGAGCCCGTCCGGCAGCCAGAACCCCGCCGCCCACCAGACGCCCGCACCCGCCAGGACCGTCGCACCGGCCACCGCGGTGGGAACCCAGCGGTGCGTGACCACCCCGACCACGAGCGCGAGCGCCCCCATCGGCAGCAACCCGTAGGACAGGAACGGGCACAGGCCGAGCACCAGCCCTGCCGCGACGGCCCACGGCCAGGCGCGACCGGTCCGGGTCGACGCGAGCGCGAGCAGCGCGACACCCCAGGCGAGTACCCCGGCGAAGAACGCGTCCGCGGTGGTCGCCACCCACAGCGCGGCCGGTGCCAGCACGACGGCAGGCAGCGCGCGCCGGACCGTCTGCTCGCCCCTGGGACCGGCCAGGGCGCGCAGGGTCAGGCCGACGGCCACCACCGTGCTGGAGCCGACGACGATCACCAGGGCGGCCGCCCACCCCGGCCCGCCGAGCCCGAGCCGATCGAGGCCGGCGAGCAGCAGAGGGAGACCAGGCGGATGGCCGCGCACGTGCACGGGGTACTCCAGGGCGCGGTCGGCGAAGGTGCGGAGGAATCCGGCCGGGTCCTCGAGCACCCGCGGCACGACGGCGAGGTACTCGTGCTCGTCGGCCAGGGGTGCGGTGAGCGCCGACAGCCCGTCGGTCGACGCCAGCGCGACGGCGAACGCGGCCGACGTCGCCCACCCGGCCAGGAGCAGCCCGGTCCACCCGGCGGTCCGGGCGATCCTCGGCCCGAGACCGACGACCAGCGCGGCGACGCCGACCGCGGCGAGCGTGCCGAGGGTCGCGCGCCCGTGCAGGTAGCCCAGGAAGGGGGGAGCGCTGCCGTAGGTGACGACCGCGCCGCGGTCGGCCAGCGCCCGGCCGACGGCCCACAGCCCGACGAGACCGACGGCCCACAGGGCCACCGCGAGCACCGCCCGGCGCGTCCGCGTCGAGCTGACGACGTCTCCCCGCTCGACGGTGTCGGGCGGGGAGGAGTCCACGTCTCCACCATGGCACGGTGGAACCCTCCTCGATGCTGACGGGAGGATGACGGCACAGCTCGACCGTCCGCGCCTACTCGAGCTGGCGCAGCGCCCGCCGCTCGACCTCGTCGAGCACCTCGTCCGCGACCTCGKGGCTCACGCTCCCCCGCCCGCGGGCCTCGAGCAGCACCGCGCGCTCGACCTCGCTGACGGCCCGCAGCAGCTGACCGACGGCCTCGTCGTCGCCGGTGTCGGCGTCGTCGTGTACGCGCCCTCGCCTCGCGGTGCCGATCGCGTCCTGCGCCGCCAGGTAGCCCTGGTACTGCAACCGCACCGCGTGCCGCACGCGGTCCGGGTAGCCGGCGCCGGTCTGGCCGTCGAGGGCGTCGAGCACCGTGGTCATCGCTTCGCGACGCAGCGCACGGCGCTCGTTGTCGGTGTCCCCCGACTCGCCCACGTGCAGCCACCGCACCAGGGGCGCCAGCGTCAGCCCMTGCAGGACGAGCGTGACCAGCACCGTCACGAGGGCGACCACGACGATCGACTCCCGGCCCGGGAACGCCGATCCCGAGGCGATCGCCCCGGGGATGGCCAGCGCGGTGGCGACCGTCACGACGCCCCGCATCCCGGCCCACGAGGTCACGACCGCCTCCCGACCGCCCAGCGGCACTGCGTCGGACCGGCGGCGACGCCGGAACAGGGCGCTGGCCCCGAGCACCCAGACGAACCGCACCGCGATGAGGACGCCACACGTCCAGCCCGCGAGCTCGAGCGCCGTGCGGCGGTCCGGGCTCGTGCGCAGGATCTCGGTGAGCTCGAAGCCGATGAAGACGAAGACGAGGCTCGTGATCAGGTAGTCGGCGTACCGCCAGACCGCACGCCCGAGCAGCCAGCCCTCCGACGTCAGCGAGCGGTGCGCGTAGGTGCGCAGGTAGAGGCCGAGTGTGAGCACGGCCAGCACCCCCGAGCCGTGCAGGTGCTCCGCGCCCAGGTAGACGGCGAACGGCAACGCGACCGTGAGCGTCGTCTCCGCCGCGGCCGCGTGCAGGCGGGCCAGAGCGAAGCGGGTGAGCACGGCGGCCGCCAGGCCCAGCCCCACGCCGACGCCGATGGCCAGCACCAGGCTGAGCCCGAGCTCGCCGGCGGTCACCGACCCGGCCACCACCGCCGCCACCGCGACGTTGTACATCACCAGCGCGGTGGCGTCGTTGAACATCCCCTCGCCCTCGAGGATCGTCACCAGCCGGCCGGGGAGCCGCAGCCGGCGTGYCACCGCCGTCGCCGCCACCGGATCAGGTGGGGCGACCACGGCGCCCAGCACGGCCGCGGCGCCCCAACCCAGGCCGGCCGCGTGCGCGAGCACCGCGACCGCCCCGGCGCTCGCGACCGTCAGCCCGACGGCGAGCAGGAGGATCGGGCGAGCGTTCTCCCGGAACTCGCGCGCCGTCGCCCGCTGCGTCGCAGCGAACAGGAGCGGTGGCAGGACCAGCGGCAGGATCAGGTCCGGCTCGATCGACAGGTGCGGCACGGCCGGGATCAGCGGGACCGCGAGGCCGAAGAGCGTCAACAGGACCGGGAACGGGATGCGGAGCCGGTCGGCGAGCGGGGTGAGCACGACGATGCCGCCCACGAGCAGGGCGATCAGGACGACCGGTGACACAGACGATCCTCCTCCGGCGCGGGAACGCCCGCGTGAGCGGTCGAGCAGGACCGCCGACCACGTTCTGACGGTAGCGACCAGGACACGAACGCATCGCGCGAACGAGGACCGACCCGGCAGCGCGCGGCCGCATCCCCTGTCTGAGCTCAGCGCGCGAGCTGGAGGCGATGCCAGGCGACCACCGTGAGTGCGGCGCACAGCGCGCCGAACGCGACGACGAGCGCGAGGGCCCCGAACGGCACCGCGGCGGGGTGCATCGCCCACAGGGCGGGCGCGACGAGGGGAACCCACACCGACCCGCCCGTGAAGACGGAGATCTGCGCCACGACGATGGTCACTGCCGCGACCGCCACGCCCGGTAGCACCCCACGGCCCAGCGTGGAGGCCACCGTTGCCGCGATGGCGATCAAGGCCGAGAGCACACAGAGGACGACGAGGCGGCCGAGCCCCATGGCGACGGAGGCATCGGGAGCTCCGAGCCCGATCGCCGTGCCGGCCAGGGCGAGCGCGACGACCAGGACCAACGAGACGAGAACGGCCCAGCACAGGTAGACGACGATCTTGCCCGCCGCGATCGCCGAGCGACTCACCGGGAGCCCGAAGAGCGCCGGCGCCGTGCCGTCGGCGAACTCCCGACCGACGATCCACGCCGCGCCCATCCCGAACGCGAAGACCGAGGCGGCGGCCGTCACCTGGGTGGAGGCTTGGACCAGCGCGTTCCAGTCGGCCTCGGCGATCTCCGGTCCGAGCTTGGCCAACAGCTGTGCCCGGGCCTCGGGTGTGCCGCCACCGCGAGCGGCCGCAAGAATGGCCGCCACGATCGCCGGGACCCCGAGCGCCAGCAGCAGGCCGGTGGCTCGCAGCGTCGACGAGGAGACGGCCTTGCGCGCCTCGACGACCAGAGCGGTCCGCAGTCCGGTCACGGCGTCGCCGCCTCGTGCACCTTGGCGAAGAACGCGCGCTCGATGTCCACCCCGCCGGGGTCGAGCGAACCGACGAGCCGACCGTCGGCTATCACCGAGATGCGGTCCGCGATGCGGGCGACCTCGTCCAGATGGTGGCTGGACACGAGCACCCCCACCCCGGCTGCGGCACGGCGGAGCAGCGCCTCACGCAGCACGATGATGCCGGCAGGGTCGAGTCCGGTCGTGGGTTCGTCGAGCACCAGCAACCGCGGGTCGTGCGCGAGGGAGGCTGCCAGCCCCACGCGTTGGGTGTTGCCCGCGGACAGTCGCCGCACCCGGACACGCGCATATCTGACCAGGTCGAGCTCGTGGAGCACAGCACCCACCGCCACGGACGCGTCCGCCGCCGGGACACCGTGCAGGCGCGCGGCGAGCGTCAGGTTGGTCGCAGCATCCAGCTCGCCGTAGGCCAAGGGGTGCTCGACGAGCGCCCCGACGTCGGCCCAGACCTCCCGCCCCGCGCGCTGCACGTCGGTACCGAGGACTCGAACCGTGCCTCGCTGCGTCCGCAGCATGCCGAGCACCAGCTTCATCAGAGTCGACTTGCCGGCACCGTTCAGCCCGACGAGGGCGTGCACCTCACCTGCGCGGACGTCGAGGTCGATGCCCCGGACGCCGGCACCGCCGCGGTAGGTGTACGCGACGCCGGTCAGCTGCAGGACTGCCTCGGTCGTCATGCGTGCTCCAGAAGATCGAGGGCGCGCGCGATCGTCTCACCGAGCGTCGCACCCTCCCTCTGCGGCCAGTCGAGGAGGGCGGCCGTTAGAGCACCCATCACTGCCGCGGCGCACACCGCCGCATCCTGCGGGGCCGTGCCGCCGGCCACCAGCTGACCCGCGATCGCCGACTCGGTCGCTGCCGTACCCGCGCGCACGGCGGGCAGCAGGCTCGGCGTCGCGGCCGCCAGGGAGATGCGGGCCCGGAGCGTGTCGTCGTCGTCGGACGGCTGCCCCTGCCAGGCGGCCCGAACGCCACGCGAGGCGCGTACCAGCGGTGGCAGGTCCCGCGGCTGCGTGGAGACCGCCGCCGCGATCAGCGGGTCGTACGGGTCCTCGACGACCAGCCGGTCCTTGCTGCCGAAGTGGCGGTAGAAGGTCATCTCCGTGACCCCCGCGCGACTCGCGATCTGCGCAACCGTCGTCGCGTCATACCCCTGCTCGCCGAAGAGGTCGAACGCGGCGGCGAGCAGACGGGCGCGCGTGAGACTCGCCTTCGTCCCGTCTCGAGACACCGGTCGTTCCGTCGCCATCCCCCTATGTTAGACACTAACATTTCGGGTGTCCACTGCCGGCCGACGCAGGGAGACGTCGGACTCCGCGGCGACGGTGTCGTTCGCCACGACATGCTGGGATGCTCAGCGCATGGAGTACTGGGTGCTGCTGCGCGGTGGCGAGCGCGACGGCGAGGTACAGCCCTGGGCGGAGCGGCCGGATGCGAGCGCGAACTGGTGGTTCCCACGCACCAGCGCCGGCTCCAAGCACCTGGAGCTCAAGTACCGGTACACGACCGAGAGAATCTCGTTGCCGGACGGCCGAGTCGCGTTCGTGCTCGAGTTCGATGGATGACGACGACACACCGACTCGCCATCGCCGACTCGTACGACTCGAGCTCGACGATGTTCAGGGGCTCTGTGCCGTCCCGCACGACGACGCAGGCAGGCGGTGCCGCACGGTGTCGAGTCAGGCCCGCCGCGGTGATACGTCACGCATCCGTAAGGTGCGCGGGGATGGACCGGCGCTGGCTGGTTCGACACGGTTGACGTATGGCGCAGTTGAGCAAGCCTGGACTCTGGCCGCGATTCAGCAGCCCGATACGCTCGACGGCCCTGACCGCGCGAATCGGTTCCGTGGTCGGGATCTGCTTCGGTGTGTGTTTCGTGACTGGGCTGCTCAGCCACTACCAGTACGCGCCGTGGTCCTGGCTGCCCGAGCCGGCCAGCCCGGTGTTCCTCTACAGGGTCACCCAGGGCACCCACGTGGCCACCGGCATCGCCACGATCCCGCTGCTGATGGTCAAGCTCTGGTCGGTCTACCCAAACCTCTTCCGCTGGCCGCCGGCACGTTCGATCAAGCACGCCGTCGAGCGCGGGTCGGTCTTCGTGCTCGTCTCGGCCAGCCTGATCCAGCTGACGACGGGATTCCTGAACATCCTGGGCTGGTACCCGTGGCCGTGGAGCTTCGTCCGAGTGCATTTCCTGCTCTCGTTCGTCGTCATCGGGTCGATCCTCATCCACATCGGGGTGAAGCTGCCGGACATCGTGTACGGGCTGCGCGCGCGACTGCCGGACGCGGACGTCCTGACCGAGATCCCGTGGAGCGAGAACCCGGCAGCGCACAGCAACGCCGGAGACGTCCCGCCGCCCGCGACGCCGGCTCTGAGCCGTCGCGGGCTTCTGGTCGCGACGGCGGTCGGTGTCGCGGCGGTCGTTGCCACCACCGTGGGGCAGACCATCACGCCGTTGCGCCCGATCGGACTGCTGGCGCCCAGGCTGTCGAGCCAGGGCCGCCAGGGCGTCCCGGTGAACCGGACTGCCGAGCGGGCCGGCGTGATGATGCTGGCGACCGCGAAGGACTGGCTCCTGCACGTCGACGGCCCGCAGCCCTACGTCCTGAGCCTCGCCGAGATCGAGGAGCTCGCCGAGCACGAGGCGCGGCTGCCGATCACCTGCGTCGAGGGGTGGAGCGTCGGTGCCGACTGGCGAGGTCTGCGGCTGCTCGACGTCGTGCAGCGCGCCGGCGGGGACGCCGACTCGCGCGTCCATGTCGTCTCGTTGGAGACGCGAGGCTCTTACCACGACAGCTACCTCGAAGGCCCCCAGGTCTCGCACGCCTTGCTCGCCACCCACGTCAACGGCGAGCGGCTCAACCTCGACCACGGCTATCCCCTTCGCCTGATCTCGCCCAACCGACCGGGCGTGCTCAACACCAAGTGGCTCTCCCGGATCGAGGTGACCTGAGATGGGGCGATGGCGGGTCGCGCTGGTCACGGCCGGGATCCTCCTCGCGCTCTACGGAGCGTGGCGGCTGGTCACCCAGACGCCCTCAGCGCTGCCGGGCCTGGCGCTGTGGATGGTCGGGATCGTCGTCATCCAGGACGGCCTTCTCTCGCCACTGATCGTGGCGGTCGGCTGGCTCCTGGCGCGGACCGTGCCGCCACGCGGGCGCCGGTACGTACAGTCGGCGCTCATCATCGGTGGGCTGATCACCATCATCGCGATCCCGCTCATCGCGCGTCGCGGCACCCAGCCACCGGCGAAGGCCCTCCTGCTCCAGAACTACGGCGCGAACCTTGCCATCCTCCTCGGCCTGGTAGCCGCCCTGAACCTGGTGGCCTACCTGCTCACCGCGGCTCGTGACCGACGCTCGGATGCCCCGACGGAACTGGTCTGACCATCGGTGGATGTGGCGTTGCCGGCGAACCCGGCGCACGCCAGAGTCGCGCGTCAGAACCAGGACCCGCGTCGGCGGAGATTCGAGGTCGCGACGTCCTCGTCCGACAGCACGATGACCGGCGCCTCGACCGCCTCCGGCAGGTGGTGCGGCGTGGTCGCGGCACGATCGGGGCTGAGACGTTCGCGGGGCCGGTGGAACCGAGCCGCGTGTGCTCCATCGCCTGCCCGTCATTCGCGACGGGGCCGGCACCCGGCGACAGCTCGAGGACCTTCTCACCTGGGGTGAGATGGTCGTGCCGGTCCGCAGCAGGCGTTCGTGGACGTCTCTGCAGGTCAGGGAGTTGTGACGCTTCTGACGATCGGCTTCACCGGCCTGCGAGTGCCCGAACGTGGCTACCAGCTGGCCCCCGTCGTGGCACCCGGCGGCCCTGACGCCCTCCACGACGAAGGCCCCGCACCAGCGTTTCCGCTGGTCACGGGGCCTTCGTGGTGGAGCCGCCTAAGAGAATCGAACTCTTGACCTTCTCATTACGAGTGAGACGCTCTGCCGACTGAGCTAAGGCGGCGTCGTCGGGATCCATGGACCCCGGCGAGCCCGCTTACTGTACCCGGAGGACCCCCGGCCCTCCAAAGCGAGCCCGGAGAGACGGGTCACAGGGTCCGCACGGGGCGGCCCGGCGCGCACGCGATCGCCGCGGCGGCCAGCGCGACGGCATCCTCCGCGACCGCAGCCAGCAATGCCGGCATTCGGCCGGCAGCCCATCCGCGCCACGCGGCGCCACCGAACGCACCGGCCAGGCCGCCGACGGCACCCGCGAGCGCAGGGACGACCGGGCTGGCGTGGTCGCGGGTCGCCAGCATCGTCGCGCCGATGAGCCCGGAGCCGGCGCGGACCCAGGCGCCGCCGTGCTCCAGCCGGCTGGGCGCGGTCGGCAGCTTGTCCGCCACCAGCTCGCCGACGACGCCGAGTGCCGCACCCGCTCGGACGGCCGGGCGGGCACCTCCCGTGATCGTCGGGGCACCAGGGCCGAGGGCCGACCGCGCGCCGGCGGCCCACCCGAGCAGGAGACACCGCCCCAGCAGCCCGACGGTCGGTCGTCGGCGGGCCGGACCGGCACCGCTCAGGTGGATCGGGAGGGACGCACTGAAGGAAGCCGACATGCAGTCACCGTGACCCGTCGGGAGGCCCGGGGCAACCCATGACCGCACCGGTCAGCAGCGGGTGCCCTCCGCCGGCACCGTGCCGCTCAGGAGGTAGGCGTCGACCGCGTTCGCGATGCAGGCGTTCGAGGAGCCGTAGGCGGTGTGGCCCTCCCCCTGGTACGTGAGCAGCACCCCGGACGAGAGGAGGCTCGCCAGCTGCTCGGCCCACGCGTAGGGCGTCGCCGGGTCGTTCGTGGTGCCGACGACGACGATCGGCGGTGCACCCTCGGCCGCGTACGAGTCCAGGCCGCCGACCTCGGGCACCGGCCACTGCGCGCACATCGTGCCGCCGAACGTGAAGAAGGCGCCGACCGTCGGAGCGGCCGCCTCGATCTTGGCGGCCTCCTGGCGCATGGTGTCGAAGTCCGCGGAGGCACGGGGGTCGAGGCAGTTGATGGCGTCGAAGGCGACCACCGAGTTGGTGGTGTACGTGCCGTCCTCGGAGCGGTCGGAGTACTGGTCGGCGAGGAGCAGCAGGGTCGAGCCCGTGTTCTGCTTCAGCGCCTCGGTCAAGGCCTGCGTGAGGTACGGCCAGAACGACTTGGAGTAGAGCGGGAGCGCGATGCCGTAGAAGGCGAGCATGGCGGTCAGCTCGCGGTCCGTGCCGGTGGGCAGGGGGTTGACGCGGGCGCGGTCGAGCAGGTCGTGCACCTGCGTGAGCCCGTGGTCCACCGACCCGGTCAGCGGGCAGTCCGGGCCAGCCTGGCAGTCCGTGATGTAGGCGCGCAGGGCACTCTCGAAGCCGACGGCCTGGCCCTCGGAGGCCTCGAAGGACGTCAGGTCGGGCGGCAGCGCGCCGTCCAGGACGAGACGGCCGACCTTCTCGGGGAACAGCGCCGCGTAGGTGGCGCCGAGCCGTGTGCCGTACGAGAAGCCGAGATACGCGAGCTTGTCGTCGCCGAGGGCCGCCCGCAGGACGTCGAGGTCGCGGGCCGCGCTGATGGTGTCGATGTGCCCGAGCACCGGGCCGGTGTTCTGCAGGCAGGCCGCCCCCAGGCCGGCGTACGTGTCGATGGCGTCCTGGATGCCGGCGTCGGTCGAGTAGTCGTGGTCCGTCGCGATGATCGTGTCGAGCTCCGGCCCGTCGACGCACTGCACGGGGCTGGAGCGCTGCACGCCGCGCGGGTCGAACGCGACCAGGTCGTACTGCCGCTGGACGTCGGCGCTGACCAGACCCTTCACCTGATCCGTCCCCGTGGCCTGCGCGAGGAAGTCGACGCCCGACGCCCCCGGGCCGCCCGGGTTGAGGAGCAGCGATCCCAGGGGCTCGCCGCCCGTGGCCTTGCTGCGCGCCAGCGCGAGCCCGATCGAGGGTCCGGCGGGGTCGGCGTAGTCGAGCGGGACCTGCGCGGTCGCGCACTCGCCCTCGGGGCAGGTGGTCCACTCGAGCTGCTGCCCGTAGTAGCGCGACAGGTCGCCGGTGGCCTCGGCGGTCGGCGCCTCGGACGTCGCCCCCGGCGTCGGGCCTGCGGCCTGGTTCTTGGGCGCCACGCACCCGGCGAGCAGGACGGCGGCGACGGCGAGGAGTGCGACGAGGCGGTGCCGTCGGTCGCGCGCGACGCCGGTGGGCGTGGCGGGGCGGACTGAGAGCGGCATGCGCAGAGGGTAGCCGCCGATGCTGGGTGCCCACCGGGACGTCCGCGCCCGGCCACCCGCTCGAGGCGGCAGGGTCACCCCTGCGGGCGCAGCGCCACCGCCATGGCCTCCACCGCGAGCAGCGGCGCCACGTTGCCGGCGAGCCGCGTGCGGGCCTGCCCGACGGCATCCATCCGGCGGAGCGTCTGCTCGGGTGTGCTCGCCTCCGCGAGGGACCGGATCGACGCGTCGTGCTCGATGTTGACCAGCTCGACGCCGGCCCCCAGCTGCACCACGAGCACGTCCCGGTAGAGCGAGAGCAGGTCGACCATCGCGCGGTCGAGGACGTCCCGCTGGGAGCGCGTGGCCCGCCGCTTCTGGTCCTCCTCGAGCTGCCGGACCTGGGTGCGCAGCGTGGGGGGCAGGGTCGCCGCGCCCTCGGCGCCCATGGAGCGCAGCAGCTCGGCGCGCTCGTCGGCGTCACGCTGCTCCGTGGCGGCCTTGGCGTCGGCCTGCGCGGTCTCGACGAGCTCGCCGGCCGCCAGCACCGCGTCGCCGACCCCGCGGATCTTCGCCGCGATGCCCAGCACGGCCGCCCGTCGGGCGCGCGCCTCGGGGTCACGGGCCAGGC
>NZ_JBFULZ010000080.1:0-16618 GCF_054049635.1 Cellulomonas sp. P5_C6
GCGTGATGCCGTGGTCGTTCGCGCGTCCGCGGACCGTCGCGACGCCGTAGTCGACGGCGGCGGACACCGAGAACGTGGACGGCTCGAGCTCCATGCGCCCGGCCTCCACCTTCGAGAGGTCGAGGATCTCGTTCAGCAGCTCGAGCAGGTGCTGTCCCGAGCTGAGGATGTCGTGCAGGTACTCCTCCTGGCGCTCGTTGATGTCGCCGAAGAGCCTCTCGAGGAGGACCTCCGAGAACCCGATCACGGCGTTGAGGGGCGTGCGGAGCTCGTGGGACATGCTCGCCAGGAAGTCCGATTTGTGCTGGCTCACCACCTCGAGCTCGGCCGTCTTGACCTCGAGCTCGCGGAACAGCCGGGCGTTGGTCACGGCGAGGGCCGACTGGCTGGCGAACGTCTCCAGGAAGTCGATGGTCTCCTGCGGGAACGCCCCGGGCGAGCGGCGGCGCACGACGAGCGCGCCGACGATCCGTTCCCCGCGCAGCACGGGGACCGCGAGCACCGAGCGCCAGCCGTCGGCGTGCAGCACCGCCAGGTGGGGGTCGAGGTCGACCTCGTCCAGGTCGGGCACGGCCACCGGGTGGCGCTCGAGCGCGGCACGCCCGACCAGCGTGGCGTGGAGCTCGATCGGCACCGAGCGGAGCGCGGCCAGGAGCTCGGGGCTGCTCGCGTACGCGCTGCGGACGGAGAACAGCTGGTCCTCCTCGAGGTACTCCATCATCGAGCCGCCGTCGCAGCCCGAGAAGCGCACGGCGTTCTTGATGATGGTGGCCAGGACCTCGTCGAGGACGAGGCTGGAGCTGACGATCCCGCCGACCGAGCTCAGCGCCTCGAGCTGGTCGACGCGCCGCGCGAGCTCGGCCCCGCGGGCGTCGAGCGCCGCGAGCAGGTCCACGTGCCGCACCACGATCGCGGCCTGCGCGGCGAACGCCTCGAGGAGGGTGACCGCACCCGGGTCGAACGGCTCCACCTCGCTGCGCAGGAGCGACAGGGCGCCCACCACCTCGTCGTCCAGCATCATCGGGGCCGCCACCACGGTGCGGAACCCGACCATCTCCTGGAGGTCGCGCCGGCGATAGGCGGGGTCGACGAGGACGTCGGAGATCTGCTGGACCTTCCGGCCCGTCGCGGCTCGCCCCACGATCGTGTCGCCGTCCACCCGGATCGGGTGCTCGCGCCAGTAGTGCCGCAGCTCGTCGGTCAGGCCCACGGACGACGCGAGCGTGAACCGGTCGCCGTCGATGAGGTAGACCAGCACGGTCTGGGCCCGGCACAGGCGCCGCGCGGTGTGCACGATCGTGTCGAGCACGGCGTCGGGGTCGGCGGCCGATCCCAGCGCGGTGAGGACGGCGTTCGCGGCCGCGAACTGGTCGGTGGCGTCGTCGTAGGCGCGCCTCAGGAGATCGTGCTCCGCCTGGCTGACGGTCCCGCTCTGCAGATCGGCCATCCTCGGCCGCCCTTCCCCGGGTCTCGACGTCCCGGGCGCACCTCAGTCTGCTCGCGGGCCTACGACTGGTGCAATGACGTCGCGGCGTCGAGAGAGGCAGCGATCAGCGGCGCCGGGCGGCGGCGGTGAGCTCGTGGGCGCCGTAGCTGTTGTCGTCCGGGTTCATGGTGACGCCCGGCGCGACGATCTGGTCGATGCGGTCGAGCACGTCGGGGCTCAGGGTGAGCTCGGCGGCGGGCAGGTAGGACTCGAGCTGCTCCATCGTGCGCGGGCCCACGATCGCCGAGGTCACGCCGGGGTGGTTGACGACGAACGCGATCGCCAGCTCGATCAGGCTGAGCCCGGCCTCCTCGGCGAGCAGGGCGAGGTCCTCGACGGCGTCGAGCTTGCGCTGGTTGGCGGGGCTGGTCATGTCGAACCGCGCGCTCGGGCGGGCCGACGAGGTCGGCGCACCCGCGGAGTCCTTGCGCCAGCGGCCCGAGAGCCAGCCGCCCGCCAGCGGGCTGTAGGTGAGCGTGCCCATGCCGTGGCGCCGGGTGGTGGGCAGGACGTCCTCCTCGATGCCGCGCACGAGGATCGAGTACGGGGGCTGCTCGGTGACGAACCGCTCCAGGTGCCGGTCGCGCGAGACGGCCTGGGCCTCGACGATCTGCGACCCGGAGTACGACGAGGACCCGATGTAGCGGACCTTGCCCTGGTGGACCAGGTCGCTCAGGGCCCCGAGCGTCTCGGCGACGTCGGTGTCCGGGCTGGGTCGGTGCACCTGGTAGAGGTCGATGTGGTCGGTGCCCAGGCGGCGGAGCGAGTCCTCGACGGCGCGGATGATCCACTGGCGTGACCCTCCGCCCTGGTTCGGGCCGTCGCCCATGGGCATGAAGAACTTGGTCGCCAGGAAGACGTCGTCGCGGCGGCCGGTCAGCGCCTGGCCGACGATCTGCTCGGACACCCCGGCGGAGTACACGTCGGCCGTGTCCACGACGTTGATCCCGGCGTCGAGCGCGCGATGGATGATCCGCGTCGTGTCGGTGCGGTCGTCGTTGCCCCAGGGGCCGAACATCATCGCGCCGAGGCACAGCGGGCTGACCTGGACGCCGGTGCGTCCGAGCGGGCGGTACTGCATGGGGGAGCTCCTTGCTGTGGCTGGGTCAGGCCTCGGGGATGTCGCGACCGAAGGCCTCGAGGGTCACGGCCTCCGGCGTGGGTCCTCCGCGACGCCCCGTGTCCAGCGCGTCGATGGCCGCGAGCTCGTCGACCGTGAGCTCGATGTCGGCGACGGCGAAGTTCTCGGCGATGCGGGCGGGGGTCACCGACTTCGGGATGGCGGAGCGGCCCTGCTGCAGGTGCCAGGCGAGCATCACCTGCGCCGGTGTCCTGCCGTGGGCCGCCGCGATCCCGGCGATGGCCGGGTCCTCGAGCGTGGAGGTGTGGCCGGCGTCGCGGTAGAACGTGATGCCGCCGATGGGTGACCAGGCCTGCGTCACGATGCCGTGCTCGGCGTCGGCGGCCAGGACGCCGGGCTGACGGAAGTAGGGGTGGACCTCGACCTGGTTCACGGCCGGGACCACGGCGGTGGCCTCGAGCAGCCGGGCGAGGTGGTCGGGCATGAAGTTGGAGACCCCGATGGCCGCGACCTTGCGGTCGGCCAGCAGCCTCTCCAGCGCGCGGTAGGCGTCGATCGTGAGGTCGAACCGGCCGGGCAGGGCCTGGTGCAGGATCAGCAGGTCGATCGTGTCCACCCCGAGCTTGGCGGCGGACTTGTCGAACGCGTGCAGCGTGGCGTCGTACCCGTAGTCGCTGATCCAGACCTTGGTCTCGACGAACACGTCGTCGCGGGCCACGCCGGACTCACGGATCGCCTGGCCGACCTCGCGCTCGTTCCCGTACGCGGCGGCGGTGTCGATGTGCCGGTAGCCGACCTCCAGGGCGGTGCGGACGGCCGCGACGGTCTCGGCGGGCGGGGTCTGGAAGACGCCGAAGCCGAGGGCGGGCATCGTCACGCCGTTGTTCAGGGTCAGGGTGGGGACGGTCGTCATGACGTTCACCGTACGAACGGGTCGGGCCCCCTGGGAGGGTCTGTCGTTACCCGGTAACGCCAGTACCTCCCCGCAGCGGGCACCGGAACGTACGGTCGACGGTATGGACCTGAGCGCCGAGACCCGCGAGTTCCTCATGACGCGCCGCGGCCGCATCACGCCGGATCGTGCCGGTCTGGCGGCGTACGGCGGCAACCGGCGCGTGCCGGGGCTGCGTCGCGAGGAGGTCGCGATGCTGGCGGGGGTGAGCATCGACTACTACACGCGCATGGAGCGGGGGAACCTGTCGGGCGTCTCCGAGGAGGTCCTCGAGGCCCTGGCGGAGGCGCTGCAGCTCGACGAGGCCGAGCGCGGCCACCTGTTCGACCTGTCCCGCGCCGCGAACGCCTCGGGGGCGGCGCGGTCCYGGGCCCGCAATGCGTCGACGCCCGTGCTGCGTCCCGTCGTCCAGCGCATCATCGACGCCCTCGACGGCGCTCCCGCGTTCGTGCGCAACGGCCGCCTCGACGTGCTCGGCGCCAACCTGCTGGGCCGCGCGCTCTACTCGCCCCTCTACGACTCGCTGCAGCGGGGGAGCGGCAGGCCGGTCAACACGGCCCGCTTCCAGTTCCTCGACCCCGCCGCCGCGCGAGCGTTCTGGGGCGAGAAGGCCGACCGCATGGCGCACGACGCCGTCGCGATCCTGCGCGCCGAGGCCGGACGCAACCCGTACGACAGGCGCCTGACCGACCTGGTCGGGGAGCTGTCCACCCACAGCGAGGACTTCCGCCGGCTGTGGGCCTCGCACGACGTCCGTTACCACCGCTCCGGGACCAAGACGTTCCACCACCCGGCGGTCGGCCTGCTCGAGCTGGACTACGAGGCCCTCGTCCTGCCCGCCGACCCCGGGCTGCAGCTCAACGTGTACTCGGCCGTCCCGGGCTCACCGTCGGCGGACGGCCTGAAGCTCCTCGCGTCCTGGGCCGCGACGACCCTGGCCGAGCCGCCGTCGATCGGCTCGGCTCCCCCCTCCCGCGCGGCGACGGACTGACGCATCGGGGCGCCGCTGCCGTCGCCCTGCTCGGCGCTGTACGTTGGGGTCGTGCCCACCACACCGGCCAGCTGGTACCCGGACCCGATCCAGCCCTCTCGCCTGCGGTACTGGGACGGCGCCACGTGGACCGGCTACCTGGTCGATCCCGAGCGGCCCACCGTCGTCCGGTACGAGCAGCCGCCGTGGGCGCCGCTGCCTCCCGGCGGGATCAACGTGCCGCTCTCGGTGGTGCTGTCCGCGGGGTTCTGAGGACGGACCGCGACCTTCTCCCCGTGACCCTGCCGCAGACCCCGCCGCCAGTCTCCGACGACGAGCTGGTCAGATCCCTCACGCCGATCACATTCGCGTACTGCGGTGCGTTGCTGCTGGTCGGCCTGCTCGGCGCCCTGGTCCTCGTCCCGGACCCGACCGTGACCCCGACGGGGCTGCTCATCGGCGCCGGGCTCGGGCTCGCGGCCTGGTTCGTCCCCGCTCTGATGATCCCCAACCGGCTCCGGTTCGCGGCGCGACAGGGCCTGGCGCCGGAGCAGGTCCCCGGGGTCGTCCGCACCGTGGTGTGGATCGGCATCTCGTTCGCCACGCTGCCCGCGATGCTGGGGCTCGTCGTCGCGGTGTCGAGCGGCCACGACGTCGGCGCGCTCGTCTTCAGCGTCCCGCTGGCCATGGCGTCGCTGGTGCTGAACGTGTCGGGCCCCCGAGCGGTCCGCCGTCACCTCGAGCGGGCACGGTCGACGGTCGCGTCCTGATCCCGAGGTTGTCCGGCTCAGCGCGCAGGCGCAGGCTAGCCCCGACCGCACCCGCGAGCCTCGGGTGCGTGCCCAGTTCCGCACACATCGAGCAATGGAGCAGAGATGAACCCGGAGACCACGGCACTCGTGCTGATCGAGTTCCAGAACGACTTCACCAGCGAGGGTGGGGTCCTGCACGGCGCGGTACAGCCCGTGATGGAGAGCACCGGCATGCTGGCGAACGCCCAGAAGGCCCTCGAGGCCACGCGCGCCGCCGGCGCCACCGTGATCCACAGCCCCATCTCGTTCCAGGCCGGGTACGGCGAGATCACGGCTCACCCCTACGGGATCCTCAAGGGCGTCGTGGACTCGAACGCCTTCGTCAAGGGCTCCTGGGGCGCGGCGATCGTCGAGGACGTGGCCCCCGTCGAGGGCGACATCGTCATCGAGGGCAAGCGCGGCCTGGACGCGTTCGGGTCGACGAACCTCGACTTCATCCTGCGGTCCAAGGGCATCACGACCGTGGTGCTGGCCGGCTTCCTCACCAACTGCTGCGTGGAGTCGACGATGCGCTCGGCGTACGAGAAGGGCTTCGAGGTCATCACGCTCACCGACGCCGTCGGCGCGACGTCCCAGGCCGAGCACGACAACGCGATCACCTACGACTACCCGATGTTCTCCAAGCCGATGACGGCCGACGAGTACATCGGCACCCTGCAGGGCACGACCGTCGCGGCGAACACCTCGCGCGGCTACTGAGCGGCGCGGCTCGGCGGCCGGGTCACGCCACCCGGCCGTCGGCCGCTACCCACCGACACCACCGAGGCCGCCGAGACCACCGAGGCCGTCGAGGCCGCTGAGCCCGCCCAGGCCGTCGAGCCCCGTCGACGCCTGCCCGGCGGCCTCGACCGGGACCGCGATGAACAGGGCGAGGGCCGCGACGAGCCCGACGCCGGCGAGCAGCCAGCCCACCACGGAGAGCGGGGGCGCGCCGCGGAAGACCGCCCGGTGGTAGTTGCGCAAGGCCCGGCCGACCAGGAACACGGCGCCGATCCCCCCGAGGACCCAGATGTCGCCGGGGCCGCCCAGGCCGAGGCTGACGGCGCCCGTCAGCACGAGGAGCCCGAGGGCCGTGCAGAACGCGCCGATCGCGCCGCGCCGGACCCGGCACGCCTCGCCGATGCGGTGCCTCAGGAACGCGGCCTCCCGGTCGGCGTCGTCCTCGGGGCTGAGCGACAGGCCCAGCCGGGACGGCACCGCGGCGCCGATGAACCGGCTCTCGATCGCCTGGCTCTCGAACGACCCAGGTTCCGGCGAGGTGTACTCGGTCCAGCCCACGCCGTCGAACCACCGGCGCACCCCGACGGTCGTCCCGTCGGCGTACCAGCCGGCGGCCGGGAGCGCGTCGTCGGCCATGGCGCGATGGTCGCAGCGGGACCTGAGGATCCGGCGCCCGCGGCGTCCGATTCACTCGACCGCCGCGTCTCAGCCGCTCGGTCGGCCTGGAAGCGCCAGCTCGAGCAGCGTGCAGGAGAAGTCGGCGAAGTCGCGCTGCCCGACGGCCGTGAACCCGTAGGCCTCGTAGTAGGCGCGCGCCGTCGGGTTGGTGGTCCGGCAGTCGAGCCGGAACAGGCCGACCCCGGCATCCCTCCCACGGGCCGCGGCCCAGTCGAGCAGGGCCCTGCCGATGCCGCGGCCGGCGTGCCGTCGATCGACCATGAGGCCGTGCACGTAGACCGCGGGTGTGTCGTCGGCACCCCAGAAGTCGGGGTCCGACCACAGCAGCCGGACGGTGCCGACCAGGCCGGAGCCGTCGCGGACCAGGTGCCACTCGCCGGCGTCGACCTGTGCGGCGATGCGCCCCCGCGGCAGCGAGCCGCGCGGCCACTGGACCGTGCCGTTCTCGGCCATCCAGTCCTCGAGCGACCGGCGCAGGGCGTGGATCGCGTCGACGTCCGCGGCGGTGGCGGTGGTGGGCATCACGTGCGTGCGCAGCGGCGAGCGGTCGCCGACGAGCCACAGGTGGCCGAACGGGTCGACGAAGCTGCCCTGCCGGTGCGGGCCCCACGGCATCTGGTGGTCGCGGACCTGGTCGAACGTGCCGTCCGCACCGGCCGCGACGGCGCGGGCGACGAACGCGTCCGGGTCGTCGACGAAGACCTCGACGCGGACCGTCCGGCTGCCCAGCGTCTCGGGGGTGTCCCAGCGGTTGCCCTGCGGCTCGCCGAGGAAGAACGGCGCGCCTGCGAGGTCGAGCCCGACCACGGACCCGAGGTCCCACAGGATCGTCGCGCCCAGCGCGCTGCCGTACCAGCGGGCCGCGGCCGCCGCGTCGGGGACCGCCAGCATCACCGAGAGCACGGGCGACGGGTCGGCGGTCACGGCGCGCTCACCAGGAGGTCGGGGCTGATCTGGTCGACCGACCGCACGCCGCACAGCGCCATCGTCAGGTCGAGCTCGGCCCACACGTGCTCCATCACGGCGCGCGCACCGTCGGCGCCGGCGAGCGCGAGCCCGTAGACCCACGGTCTGCCGACGAGCACGGCGCGGGCGCCGAGCGCGAGCGCCTTGAGCACGTCGGCGCCGCTGCGGACGCCGCTGTCGAACAGCACCGGGACCCGACCGTCGACCACCTCGACCACGCCGGGCAGCGCGTCGAGCGACCCGACCGCGCCGTCGACCTGGCGGCCGCCGTGGTTGGACACGACGATGCCGTCGACCCCGTGGTCGAGGGCGAGCCGCGCGTCGTCGGCGTGCTGGATCCCCTTGAGCACGATCGGCAGCGAGGTCCGCTCCCGCAGCCGGGCCAGGTCGTCCCAGGTCAGCGAGGAGCGGGAGAACACGTCGAGGAACGTCTCGACGGCGGCGCGCGGCAAGGGAGAGCGGAGGTTGGCGCGCAGGTCGCCGGGGTAGTGCCGGGCCATCGACAGCAGAGCGCGGACGGYGGCGGGCGTCGGGCGGTCCGTCGACGGCGTCGACGCTGTGGCCCGCGCGTGCACGAGGCGGCGGAAGGCCGGGTCGCTGGTGTACTGCGCGATGCCCTCGCCGCGCGCGAACGGCAGGTAGCCGAGGTCGAGGTCCTTGGTCCGCCAGCCGAGCACGTGGGTGTCGAGCGTGACGACGATCGCGTCGCTGCCGACGGCTGCGGCGCGGTCGACGAACGAGTCGACGACGTCGTCGTCCTTGCTCCAGTAGAGCTGGAACCAGCGGGGCGAGTCGCCGAGCGCCGCGGCGGTGTCCTCCATCGGGACCGAGCCCTGCGACGAGATGACCATCGGCAGGCCCAGTGCCCAGGCGGCCCGGGCGGCCCCGAGGTCGGCGTCGCGGTGCGCCATCTCCAGCACGCCGATCGGCGCGAAGAGCAGCGGCGCGGGGAGCCGACGGCCGAAGAGCTCGATCGAGGTGTCCCGGGTCTCGACGTCGACCAGCATCCGCGGCACCAGGCGGTGGCGGCCGAACGCCTCCCGGTTGGCGCGGGCGGTCTGCTGCTGGCCGGCGCTGCCCGCCACGTACGCCCACGCCTCGGTGCTCAGCCTCCGCCGGGCGGCCGCGGCGAGCCGCGCGGGTTCGGTGGGGACGACGGGCCGGCGGCCGAACACCCCGGCCCGGTAGATCGCCGACTGCACGTCGCGGCCCGTGAATGCGCTCACGCCGCGAGTCTGGCACGCGAGCCCGGTACTGACAGGGCCTCCTTCGTCGGCGGACCCGCACGTAGCGTCGAGGAATGGACACGCGCACTCTCGGACAGGGACTCGAGGTCTCCGCGATCGGCCTCGGCTGCATGGGCATGAGCCAGAGCTACGGGCCGAACCCGGGCGACCGGCAGGAGATGATCGGCGTCCTGCGGGGCGCGGTCGACCGCGGGGTCACGTTCTTCGACACGGCCGAGGTGTACGGCCCGTTCGTCAACGAGGAGCTCGTCGGCGAGGCCCTCGAGCCCGTCCGCGACCAGGTGGTCATCGCGACGAAGTTCGGGTTCGACCTGCACGCCGACGGCTCCCACCACGGGCTGTCGAGCCGGCCCGAGCACATCAAGGAGGTGGCCGACGCCTCGCTGCAGCGCCTCGGGACCGACGTGATCGACCTCTTCTACCAGCACCGCGTCAACCCGGACGTGCCCATCGAGGACGTCGCCGGGGCCGTCAAGGAGCTGATCGCCGCCGGGAAGGTCCGCCACTTCGGGCTGTCGGAGGCCGGCGTCGGCACGATCCGTCGGGCCCACGCCGTGCAGCCCGTCACCGCCCTGCAGAGCGAGTACTCGCTGTGGACCCGCGACCCCGAGGCCGAGGTGCTGCCGGTGCTCGCGGAGCTCGGCATCGGCTTCGTGCCGTTCAGCCCGCTGGGCAAGGGGTTCCTCACGGGCACGGTCGACGTGTCGACCTCGTTCACCGACAAGGACATCCGCGCGACGATCCCGCGGTTCAGCGAGGAGAACCGGCAGGCCAACCAGGCCCTCGTCGAGCTGGTCACGCAGGTCGCCGGCCGGAAGGGCGCGACGCCGGCGCAGGTCGCGCTCGCCTGGCTGCTCGCGCAGCAGCCGTGGATCGTGCCGATCCCCGGCACGCGGCGGCTCAGCCGGCTCGAGGAGAACCTCGGCGCCGCCGACCTCGAGCTGACGGCCGCCGACCTCGCCGAGATCGCGTCCGCCGCCGACCGGATCGGCGTGCACGGCAACCGCTACAACGAGGCCGGGATGCGGATGGTCGGCCTCTGACCGGTCACGCAGTGTCGAGCCGCCGGTGCAAGAACGCGCCGACCCGTTCTGCGGTCTCCGCGAGCCGCGTCCCCTGCGGGGTGTCGGTTCCGTACTGCTCGTGCGCGACCGTCAGGACCGAGTGGTCCTTGCCAGGGAACAGCACACCGGGAAGCTCGTCGACCAGGAGACCGTCCCCGAACTGCTCGACGGCCTCGGCGAGCCGGGGCCGTGGGCTCAGCGGGTCGTTGCGGAACCGGGTGTAGTAGATCTCGACGTCGTCGGCGCGGATCCGGTCGCGGATGCTGCCGACGTCGTGCGGGGAGAGGCCGAGCGCGCGGCCGCACACCGGTCGGAACGGGATGGCCGGCTCGGCCGCCACTGCCGCCGCGACGTTCGGGTGGGCGGCGAGTGCGAGGGCGAACCCGCCGCTCATGCACATGCCCACCACGCCGACGTCACCGTCTCCGTGCAGATGGGAGGCATATCGCGCGAGCGCGCGCAGCTTGCCGACGACCGGGCTGGTCCGGCCGCTCCACAGGATGTCGATCTCGCGGGAGATGCAGAGCCCGCCGACCGCGCGTGCTCGATCGAGAGGGGACCCGCGCCGTGGCGGCCCGAGGATCTGGGGCATCCACACGTCGAACCCCTGCCTGCGGAGCCGTTCGCAGAAGGCCAGGTAGTCCGGGGTCACGCCGAACAGCTCGTGCATGACGATGACCGGTGGGTCCGACTCGTCGCCGGTGCGGGACACGGGCCAGGTCCAGGGCGCGTCGGCCGGGGGGACGAGCGGTCGCGGGTCGTGCTGCCCTGCCTCGTCGCTGGTCACGACTGTCATCGTGGCCTGCTCAGTCGGGCAGCACCAGGTCCAGCTCCAGCCACCGCGCCAGGTCCGCGATCTCGCCGTCGACCGCTGCGCTCTCGTCGGCTGTCCACTCCCCGTCCCGGTGGATCGCCTGCACGCGCAGCACGCCGGTCTTCGGGTCCGCGGCCGCGTCGAGCTTCCCGACCAGCCGGTCGCCCACCAGGATCGGGAGCGCGTAGTACCCCCACCGGCGGCCGGCGACCGGCTTGAACATCTCGAGCGCGTACTCGAACTCGAAGATCTCGGCCATCCGCTTGCGGTCGCTCAGCAGTCGGTCGAAGGGCGACAGCAGCGCCGCGCGGCCCTCGAACGGACCGCCGAGCAGCTCCGGGTCGACCCGCCACGTGCCCCGGACGCCCTCGACGACCGCCGGCACGCCCGCCTCGCCGACGGCCACCGGCTCGACGGGTTGCTCGGTGCCGGTCGGGCGCGCGATGCCGAGGGCCCGCAGGCGCCGCTCGTCCCGGATGCGGAGGGCCTCCTGCACGGGCGGGCCGGGGTCGTCCGGGTAGATGCGCTCGGCCAGGTCCCAGAGCCGGTCGCGGCCGCGGCGCCCGGCGACCGCCACGTCGCCGTTGTGCACCATGACCTCGAGCATCATCACGACGTTGCGGTTGTTGTTCCAGCCGCTCGACCGCCACGGGCGCGCGCAGGTGTCGGGGAGCTCGCGCGCGGTCAGCGGGCCGTCGGAGCGCAGCAGCGCGAGGATCTCCTGGCGGCAGCCCTCGTTGTCGTGCAGCCAGCTGCTGTTGGTCAGCTGCCAGCCCTTGACGTCCGGCCCCGTGCCCGGCCACGCGTCCATCTCCGCGCGGAACAGCGCGATGTCCTCCGGGACCCGGACGGTCCCGCGGTAGTCGAGCAGGGTCAGCTCGTCGAGGGCGTCCGCGAGCTCGGTCGGGTCGTACGCGGACCCCAGGCGGCTCCAGAGGACCAGGTCAGCGCTGGGCGCGATCGCGCTGGTGGGCTCCAGCTGGACCATGGTCAGCCGGCGGACGGTGTCGTGGACGTCCGTCGGGCGTTCCGCGGTCAGCAGCTGCGCGCGCACCGCGAGCCTGCGGGCGTCGGCGCGCGAGAGGACCTCCATGCCCTGCGACCCTACGGCCAGCGTCCGACACACGCTCTCGCTAGGGTCGCCGCATGATCCGGACGCTGGCCGTCGAGCGCTACCGGAGCCTGGACCAGCTCGTCCTCGAGCTCGACCGGCTCACGGTGGTGACCGGCGCGAACGGCAGCGGCAAGACCAGCGTGTACCGGGTGCTGCGCCTGCTGGCGGACATCGTGCGCGACGGCGCGATCAGCTCCCTGGCCCGCGAGGGAGGCATGCGCTCGGCCATCCACGCAGGCCCGCGCCCGAAGGGACCCGTGGCCGTGCGGCTCGGCGTCGCCACCGAGGACCTGTCCTACGCGATCGACCTCGGCCTGCCCCAGATGGGTGCGTTCCGGCTCGACCCGGAGATCAAGTCCGAGGTGGTCTGGGCGGGGCCGGTGCTGCGGCCGTCCACCGTCCTCACCGAGCGCATCGGCACGCGGGTGCGCAGCCGCGACGACGACGGGTCCTGGCGCGACGCGCCCCTGTCGGTCGCCCAGCACGAGTCGGTGATGGCCGTGCTGGCCRACCCGACCGCGACCCCCGACCTGTTCGCGCTGCGCGAGCAGGCCCGGCGCTGGCGGTTCTACGACCACCTGCGCACCGACGTCGACGCACCCGCCCGCCGCCCCGGCGTCGCGACGTTCACGCCCGTGCTGTCGCCCGCCGGCGACGACCTCGCCGCCGCCCTGCTGACCATCGGCCTCATGGGCGACGACGACGCGCTGCAGGCGTCTGTCGACGCGGCGTTCCCGGGCGCCCGGGTGATAGTCGACGAGGACGACGACGGTGCGTGCCGGGTCGCCATGACCCAGCCGGGCCTGCGACGACCGTTGTCCGCCGCGGAGCTCTCCGACGGGACCCTGACCTACCTGCTGCTCGCCGCGGCGTGCCTGGCCACCCGCGCGCCGGACCTCCTGGTGCTCAACGAGCCCGAGTCCAGCCTGCACCCGAGCCTCATGGCGGCCGTCGGCGCGCTGGTCGCGTCGGCCTCCGAGCGCTCGCAGGTGCTCGTCGTCACCCACTCGGGCGACCTCGTGCGCGCCCTGCGGGCCGCGGGCGCGACGACCGTCGGGCTCACCAAGACCGGCGCGGCCACCACCGTCGAGGGCCGCGGCCCGCTGGAGGAACCGCCGTGGACGTGGCCGAAGCGCTGACCCGACGGAATCGGCCCGGGACTCTTCCCGCGCGGCGGCGGCGGGTCTACGGTTTCGATGGCTGTACGCGCAACTGACGAGCGATATCTGCTCCCCAACGCCATGACGCAACGAATCCGGTAGGTAGTCACTGCCCGATGCAACGGGGGCTCGGGCCTCATCCGCTGCGAGGTTCCGTTGACTGCTCCCTCCGCCGACGCCGCACCCCTCGGGTTCCCCGAGAGCGGCAAGGGACTCAAGGGCGGTGCGCTCGGCCTGCTGTCGAGTGTCGTCGTCGGCACCGCGTCCACCGCCCCCGCGTACAGCCTCGCCGCGAGCCTCGGCTTCGTCGTCGCCGGCGGCGGGGCGATCCTCGCGGGCGTCAAGGCGCCCGCGATCATCCTGCTCGCGTTCGTCCCGATGTACCTGATCGCGGTCGCCTACCAGGAGCTGAACCGTGCCGAGCCGGACTGCGGCACCACCTTCACGTGGGCCGCGCGGGCGTTCGGGCCGGTCACGGGCTGGCTCGGCGGGTGGGGGATCATCGCCGCCGACGTCATCGTCATGGCGAACCTCGCGCAGATCGCGGGCGCGTACTCGTTCACGTTCGTCGGCGACCTGGGCTGGGAGTCCGTCGGCGACCTCGCGTCGAGCACGCTGTGGACGACGGTCGCCGGCCTGCTGTGGATCGCCATCATGACCTACATCTGCTACCGCGGCATCGAGGTCTCGGCGCGCATCCAGTACGTCCTGCTGGCCATCGAGGTCGTCGTCCTGATCATGTTCTCGGTGGTCGCGCTGGGCAAGGTCTACTCCGGCAACGGGGAGTCGTACTCCCTCATACCGTCCTGGGACTGGTTCTGGCCCGGAGGGCTGAGCATCGCCGACGTCATCGCGCCCGCGCTGCTCACGGCCGTCTTCATCTACTGGGGCTGGGACACGGCCGTCTCGATCAACGAGGAGTCCGACGACCCGGCCAAGACGCCGGGCCGGGCGGCGATCCTGTCGACCCTGCTCCTGCTGGTCACGTACGTGCTCGTCTCGACCGCCGCAGTCGCGTTCGCCGGGGTGGGCACCACGGGCATCGGCCTCGGAAACCCCGACAACGCCGACGACGTGTTCGCGGCGATCGGGCCGGCGCTGTTCGGCGACTCCGCCCTCGGCCACATCGGGCTCCTGCTGCTCTCCGCGTCGATCCTCACCTCGGCGTCCGCGTCGACCCAGACGACGATCCTGCCGACGGCCCGCACCACCCTGTCGATGGCGGCGTACAAGGCGATTCCCTCGGCGTTCGCGAAGATCCACCCCAAGTACCTGACCCCGGGCGTCTCGACGATCGCGATGGGCCTGGCGTCCATGATCTTCTACGCGATCTTCACGCTGATCAGCCCGAGCCTGCTGTCCGCGCTGATCGGGTCGGTCGGCCTGATGATCGCCTTCTACTACGGCCTCACCGGGTTCGCGTGCTCCTGGTTCTACCGGCGGACGCTGCACCACAAGCCGCGCGACTTCTTCATGCAGGGCGTCCTGCCGTCGCTGGGCGGCCTGATCCTGCTGGTCGCGTTCGTGTACGCGCTGCAGTCGTTCGCGGCGGTCGACTGGCTGCAGGACGACAAGGGCGACAACGTCACCATCTTCGGGATCGGAGCAGTCGCGGTGGTCGGCGTCGTCGCGATCCTCATCGGTGCGGTGCTCATGGTGGTCTGGCGGCTGCGCGCGCCCGCCTTCTTCAAGGGCCAGACGCTGCCGCGCGCCGGTTCGCACGACCTCGTGCTCGTGGGGGCCAACGCAGCAGACGAGCCAGTGTTCCGCCTGCCCGACTCCGGCCTGCCCGGCATCGTCATCGCCCCCGACCTGTCGAACCTCCCGCGGGGGGCGACGGCCCTGGACCCGCTGACGGGCACCGAGGTGCGGCCCGAGGACGAGGAGCCCCGCTAGCTCCCCACGATGACCCTGGCCTTGGCGTCGCGGTACTCGTCGTCGTCGAGGTGACCGTCGGCGTGCAGCCGGCTGAGTCGCTCGAGCCGCGTCGTCACGTCGTCGACGGGCGGGACCGGGTGCCCGGACACGTGCTCCTGCTTGCTGCGCTGGAACGCGTCGGCGCCGGCCGTCGCCGCGCCCTTGCCGGCCTCGACGGCACCCTTGGTGAGCGCGACGCCCGTCTCGCCGACGACGACGACCGCGGTGGCGCTCCGGGAGGTCAGCGAGTCCTTCGTCGTGTCCTTGACGGGCAGCTTGCCGATGCCGGCGGCCATGAGCCGCTGCACGTCCTGGGCGATCCCCAGGCGGTGCAGTCGTTCCTCGAGGGAGGCCCTCTCGTCGCTGTTCATGTGCCGATCCTCTCCTAGGCCGCGGCGAGCGTGGTCACCGTGCCGGCCGACCCGCGGTACTTGAGGGCGCCGTCCGCGACGAAGAGCACGCCGCCCGTGGGCGCGGTGTCGGGCGTGCCGCTGCTGCGCAGGAACATCCCGCCGTCGGTGCCCAGCTGGTTGGGGGCCCGGCGGTAGAGGAGCGTGTCGCGGTCCGCCGCGCCGGTGCCCCACTGCAGGGTGCCGTCGACCAGGGCGACGAACCGCCGCTGGGCGTCGCCGGTGACCTCGCCCTGGACCACCCGGGCGGTCGGGTCCGTGCCGGCGACGAGGATGCCCTGCCCGCCCGGGGCCAGCGGCGTCACGGTGATCCCGACGCCGCCGGACTGCGTGACCTTGAGGCCGGCGGACGTGCCCGCCGCGCCGCCGACCGAGACGAGCCCGGTCTGCCGGTCGAGGGCGAGCGGGGAGTCCTGGTAGGCGTTGCCGGCCTTGTAACGGCGGAGCTCGAGGTTGGCGTCGGTCTTCGTCGCCCGCAGGGTCCACCGCGGCTGCTTGGCGCCCACCTCCGTGGCGAACACGAGGTCCTTGGGGTGGCTGTCCGACCCGACGATGCGCAGCTGCTCGTCCGCCGCGCCCACCTGGAGCTCGAAGTCGGCCATGTTGGTGCGGACGGCCGAGCGGTCGGTGCCGATCTTGCCGGTCACCGGGTCCACCAGCTTGATCTCGAACCGGGTGCGCAGGGCGCCCTTGGCGTCGGGGACCTCGAAGTTGATGTGCCCGTGCCAGAGGTTCTTCTCCAGGGAGCTCGGGTCGTCGTTGTTGAGGAAGTGCGCGCCGATCCACGCGATGGTCACCGGCTTGGTCGGGTGCGTCGCCAGCCACGTGTAGTCGCCGCCCGGGTAGTGCGGCGTCGTCCAGTTCCCCTGGTACGTGAGCATCCCCTTGGCGCGGGCGTCCTTGAGCTGCACCCGGACGGACTCCCCGAACGAGCCGAAGTGCGGCTGGTACGTCTCCAGCACGATCCGGCCGGTCGAGTCGAAGATGGTCGGGCCGCCGCTGACGCCTCCGGCCGGCGACGACTTCACCAGCAGGGTCGACGGGTTCGCGGTGGTGCCCACCTGCAGGTCGTCGTCGAACACCGTGGTCGCCGCCGGCAGCACGAGGCCGCCCCGCAGGTTCGGGGCGGCGGCCGCGGCGGGCTGGGCGGACGCCGCGACCGCACCGCCCGTGACCAGCGCGACGGCGCCGGCGCGGAAGGCATCGCGACGGGTCAGGCCGCGGGGC
>NZ_JBFULZ010000081.1:0-16502 GCF_054049635.1 Cellulomonas sp. P5_C6
CGGCCGCGACCGCGACCGCGGCACGGCGGGGCGCGCCCCACCACGCGGCGAGCATGCCGAGCCCGATCACCACGCCGCCCACCAGCCCCATCACCGCGTAGCCGGCGCGCCCGCCCCCGACGGCGTCCCGGACCAGCGGGCCACCCGCGCCGAACGCGAGGATCGCGACCGCCAGGACCGCGATGCGCGGCGCCAGCAGCCGGGTCCGCGACTGGTAGTCCGGGGCGATCTCTGCCGGCAGCGCGATGTACGGCACCTGGAACACGCTGAACGAGGTCGCCGCCGCCACGAACGCGACCACCACCCACGCGGCGGCCGACGACCCCTCCAGCGCGCGGGGCGTGACGAACACCGCCGCGAAGAGCAGGGGCATGGTCACCGCCCCCGTGAGCAGGAACCGACGCCGGCTGCCGTGCCGGGCGGCCGACCGGTCCGACGCCGCACCGATGAACGGGTCGATCACCACGTCCCAGAGCTTGGGGACGGTCACGACGAGGCCGGCGAGGCCGGCCGCGACGCCGAGCGTGTCCGTCAGGTAGTACGCCAGCACCAGGCCGGGGAGCGTGCCGAAGCCGCCGGTCCCGACCGACCCGAGCGCGTAGCCGACGACGGTGCGGCGTGGGAGCCGCACGGCGGTGGAGGGCGAAGTCACGCCGCCATGGTGCCAGCACGCGGCGCCCGCAGCGGCCATCCGCGAGCATCCCCGTCACCCGGATGCCACGTCATCCCCGGGCACCGGGATGACGATGTCCCATTCGTGCTCGGAACCGTTCCTACCTGGGTCACCGTGCTGCAGCTGCTCGCTGCAGGTCTGGTGGGTGGCTTCTGCGTCCTCCAGTGGGTGTGGTGGCGGGGCGAGGTGCGCCCGGCGAGCGCCGCGTGGTCGCTGGCGTGGTCCGTCGACATGGCCCTCGTGCTGCTGGCCGGCGGCCTGTTCGCCCTGACCACGCCCGGCAGCGTCCGCGACGCGCTCGTGTACGTGCACGCGCAGCTCATCGCCGGCTTCCTGGTCATCGCGATCCCGGCCACCCGCGCGATCGCCGGCGGACCCAAGGTCCGGTACTGGATGTGGGCCGCCTGCGCCCTGTTCCTGGCACGCGCCGTGCTGTGGTGGGTGCCGCTCGACCGGCTCGTCGCCGACGCCTCCGTCGTCCGGGCCGGGCTCCTGCTGGTGCCGACCGCCGTGGTGGTCTCCTACGTGGTCGTCGCGGTCGGACGGACCCAGCTCACGGCGTTCGGCTCGCTGCTGGTGGTCGCCGGCGCCGAGTCGCTCGCCATCTTCACCGCCGGCGTCCTCCTGCTGGACAGCGCGGTCGGCGCCATGTGCGCGGCGCTGTGGGCGATCCCGCTCGCCGTCGGCATCGAGGTGCTGGCGCTCAACCGCCTGCGGGACGCGCAGGACGCCGCCGCCCGCCAGAACCAGATGCGCGACGCGCTGGCGCGGCTGGCCAACGCCGCGTGGTTCGTCAAGGACGCCGACGGCCTGCTGGTGACGGCCCGCGACGAGGCCCGCACGATCCTGCGCGACCCGAGCCTCGAGGGCTCGCTGCGGCCCATCGCCCGCGACCGCTTCGTCACCGAGCTCTTCTCCTCCGACAAGATCGAGCACACGCCGCAGGCCCGCACGTTCCTCATCGACCTCGCGCAGATCGTGTCCGCCGCCGCCGAGCGCTACCAGCTGAGCGAGCGCCTGCACACGACCGCGTTCGCCGACCCCCTGACCCGCCTGCCCAACCGGCGTGCCGTCGAGGAGCACCTGCTGGCCATGCTCGACCGGGCCAACGTCGAGCGCACCCGGGTGTCCCTGGTCTACTGCGACCTCGACGGGTTCAAACGCGTCAACGACTCCTACGGCCACGCGCACGGCGACGCCCTGCTGGTCCGGGTCGCCGACTACCTGCGCTCCGCCCTCCCGGAGCGCGAGTCGTTCGTCGGCCGCGTCGGCGGGGACGAGTTCGTCATCGTGCTGGCCCGCGCGCCGCAGGACGTCGACCTCGTCGCGATCGCCCGGGCCATGCGCGAGGGGTTCATCGACCGCACCGGCGGCAGCCGTCCCGCCCGCCTCACCGTCGGCGTGGCGACGTGGGTGCCCGGCGACGTCGTCGACGCCGACGCCCTCGTCCGGCACGCCGACACCGCCATGCTCGAGGCGAAGCGCTCCCGGTCCGGCTTCCGCGTGTTCGACCGGGCCCTGCGCCGCCGCGTCGAGGCCGAGCGCCACCAGCGCGCGGCGCTCGAGGCCGCCGTCACGGCCGGCCACTTCACCGCGTACTTCCAGCCGATCGTCGACGCCGAGACGCTCGAGATCGTCCAGGTCGAGGCGCTCGCCCGCTGGGACCACCACGGTCACCTCATCCTGCCCGCCGACTGGCTCGAGCTCGCCGAGGAGTCGGGCCTGATCGTGCCCATCGGCCTCGAGGTGATGAGCCAGGCCCGGCGCGCGCTCGAGCGGTTCCAGATGCCCGTGTCCGTCAACGTCGCGGCCCGTCAGCTGGCCGAGCCGGACGCGCTCGAGCAGATCGAGACCGCCTGGGGCGACGCGTTCTGGGAGCACCTGACCCTCGAGATCACCGAGAGCGCGCTGGTCCGCACGTCGTCCGCCGTCCCCGTCCTGTCCGAGCTGCGGGCCCGCGGCGCCCGGATCGCCGTCGACGACTTCGGCACCGGCTACAGCTCCCTGGCCCGCATCGCCCGCCTGCCCGTCGACGAGCTGAAGATCGACCGCTCGTTCGTGCGCGACATGGGCACCGAGCGCGGCCGCGGGGTCGTCCGGGCCATCGTCGCCCTGGCGCACACCCACGGCCTGTCGGTGGTCGCCGAGGGCGTCGAGACGCCCACGCAGCTCACCGCGCTCGCCGAGATGGGCGTGACCCGGGTGCAGGGGAACTTCCTCGGGCGCGYGGCCCCGAACCTCCCCGTGCGCGGCCCGCGGCCGAGCACCGGCGCGACGGCCGTGGTCGCCGAGGCCGGGCGCTCGCTGCGCTCGGTGCCGACGCCGATCTCGGGCCGCGACGAGGGCCGCCTGGCGATGCCTCGCCGCATCTGACGGCACTCCTGCTGCTCCCGCTCCGGGAACGACGAAGCCCGCACCCCCGAAGGCGTGCGGGCTTCGCAGTCGGTCCGGTCAGGCGAGCAGCGTCGGCTTGAGGTCGACGATGCGGCCGAGCAGGCCGTTGACGAACTGCGGGGACTCGTCCGTGGACAGCGACCGCGCCAGCTCCACGGCCTCGTCGACCGCGACCGCGTCGGGCACGTCGTCGTTGTAGAGGACCTCCCACGTGCCGATGCGCAGCAGCGCCCGGTCGACGGCCGGCATGCGGTCGATCGTCCAGCCGTGCGCGTGCGTCGCCAGCAGCTCGTCGATGCGGTCCTGGCGCGCGATGACGCCCTCGACCAGGTCGACCGAGTACTGCGGGAGCGACGTCTCGGCGCCGGGCTCCGCGATGCGGTCCGCGAGCAGCGTCACGGGGTCGATGCCGCGCTGGTCGGCCTCGAACAGGACGTCGAGGGCCCGCTTGCGGGCCTTGGTGCGGGCACCCACCTCAGTCGTTCACACGGCCCAGGTAGCTACCGTCGCGGGTGTCCACCTTGACCTTCGTGTTGGACTCGAGGAACAGCGGCACCTGGATCTCGTAGCCGGTCTCGAGGGTCGCGGGCTTGGTCCCCGCCGACGAGCGGTCGCCCTGCAGGCCCGGCTCGGTGTACGTGACCTCGAGGACCACCGACGGCGGCAGCTCGACGTAGAGCGGGACGCCCTCGTTCGTCGCGACCATCGCGTTCTGGTTCTCCAGGAGGAAGTGGGCGACGTCGCCGACCGTGGTCTCCGAGATGTGGATCTGGTCGTAGTTGTCCGTGTCCATGAACACGAAGTCCGTGCCGTCCTTGTACAGATACTGCATGTCGCGCTTGTCGACGTTGGCCGTCTCGACCTTCAGACCGGCGTTGAACGTCCGGTCGACGACCTTGCCGGACAGGACGTTCTTCAGCTTGGTGCGGACGAAGGCGCCACCCTTGCCGGGCTTGACGTGCTGGAACTCGATCACGGTCCACAGCTGTCCGTCGATCTTGAGCACGGTGCCGTTCTTGAGGTCGTTGGTGGTCGCCACGATCGTCGCTTCCTGTCGAGAGAGATTCTGCGCGGTCCGCCGGGGGGCGCTCCCATGGGGTGTGCGCGGCATCGACGGCCGCAGACCGCCGACCATCGTACCGTGCGGTCGCGGTACCTCCGCGCTCAGGGAGCGGCGTCGACCGCGGCCGGGCTCGGCGTCCGCAGCACGACGACCAGCACCGCGAGGAGCGCGACCGTCCCCGCGACCGCCTGGATGCCGTACGGCACGACGTACGGGGCGAGGGTCACCAGCGGTGTCGCCGCGACCGCGGGGACCCGCCAGCGGCGGACCGAGGCGGCCGCCGACGTCCACGTCCACAGGAGCACGACGACCAGCAGGGGCGCGCAGTAGTAGGGGAAGCGCACGGGATCCAGCAGCAGGCGCACGGCGAGGATCGCGACGACGACGGCCAGCGGGTCGGCGCGCGGTCGGCGGGCCAGCACCGACGCGACCACCACGACGGCCGCGGCCTGAGCCACGCGGAAGCCCCAGCCGAGCGGAGCGGCCGTGTCGACGACGAGCGAGACCGTGGACGGTCCGGTGACGGCCCACCGGAAGTCGAAGGTGCGGACGTCCCCCCACAGCAGGAACGGTCCGTACAGGCCCACCGCGAGAGACACGGCCGCGACAGCGTTCGTGAGGGCAGCGGGGCGCCGGCGACACAGCAGGACCAGCGGCAGCCCGAGCACCGCCCAGAGCTTGGTCCCCATCGCCAGTCCCAGCACGACCCCGCCGGACCACCGTCGACCGTCCGCACAGTCGAGCGCAGCGAGCGCGAGCGCCAGGCCGAGCGCGATCTCCTCGGCGTGACCCATCAGTGTCGCCTCTGCCAGGGACCCCGCACCGAGCAGGACAGCGGTGACGACCCACCGCGCAACGGCCGGCGAGGCGCCCCCTCGTCTCGCCGCACGACCGGCGACCACCTGCGCGAGGACGAGGACGAGGACCGCCTGGACGGCGCCGAGCAGGAAGGGCGCGGAGACACCCACCAGGTCGGCGACGCGTGCGACCACGCCGGCGAGCAGGATCCCGAGCGGTCCCAGCTGGAGCCCCGGATCGGCGAAGACGTCCAGCGCCCCGGGCCCCATGATGCGGCGGCCCGCCGCGAGGAACAGGAAGACGTCGCTGTCCGGGTTGGCCGCCCCCTGCACGCCGAAGACGACGAACGCGAGCGGGAGGGCCGTCCACGGCCGCCGCCAGACCCACCGTCCGACACCCGCCAGGCGGGGGCGCGCGCGCCCGAGCTCCGCGAGCTCGCGGCCGATCCGGGGGGCGAGCGCGTCGCGCCCGGGCATCGGCAGGTCGACCGTCGGCGGCACGGACGTCAGCTCCTCGCGGTGGTGTGGCTCCGCCTAGTTGCTTCGGTCGACGGGCGCGCGAAGTTGAGGTTCCGTGCCCGACCGTCAGGCGCGGGCGGCGATCGCCTCGAGCGCCAGGCGGTAGCCCTGGACGCCGAAGCCCGCGACCGTGCCCGTGGCCACCGGGCCGATCACGGAGAGGTGGCGGAACGCCTCGCGCGCGTACGGGTTGGACAGGTGCACCTCGACCAGCACGAGCCCGGAGTGGGTGACCTGCGCGGCGGCGTCGCGCAGCGCGTAGGAGTAGTGGGTGAACGCCGCCGGGTTGAGGGCCACGTGCGCCCGGGTGTCGACGGCCTCGTGGATCCAGCCGACCAGCACGGACTCGTCGTCCGTCTGCCGGACCTCGACGTCGAGGCCGAGCTCGGCGGCCCACCCGCTGACGGCGGCGACGAGGTCCGCGTGCGTCGCGGAGCCGTACACCTCGGGCTCGCGGGCCCCCAGCCGACCGAGGTTGGGACCGTTGAGCACCAGCACGCGCGTCATGCCGGAGAGCCTAGGCGACGGGTCCGCTGGTCAGAGGGAGATCGCACGCGACGGGGCCGGTGCGCCCTCGCTCAGCTCGGCGTACGCCGCGGCCAGGAGCGTCGGGTCCGGTCCCTCGAGCCGCACCGGCTTGCCGATGTCCTCGAGCACGACGAACCGGAGCAGGTCCCCGCGCGTCTTCTTGTCGCGGCGCATGGCCGCGAGCAGCCGGTCCCACCGGTCCCCGCGGTACGTCACGGGCAGCCCGAGCGACGTGAGGATCGAGCGGTGCCGGTCGACGACCTCGTCGGGGAGCCGACCGGCGAGGCGCGCGAGCTCGGCCACGTAGACCATGCCCACCGACACCGCGGCGCCGTGCCGCCACTGGAACCTCTCGACGTGCTCGATGGCGTGGGCGAAGGTGTGCCCGTAGTTGAGGATCTCCCGCAGGCCACCCTCACGCAGGTCCTCCCCCACCACGCGCGCCTTCACGGCGACGGCGCGCTCGACCAGCTCGAGCAGCACGGGCGACGAGGCCGCCGCGACCGGGTCGGTGAGCACCGCCGTGTTCGCCTCGACGAGCTCGAGGATGCGCGGGTCGGCGATGAAGCCGCACTTGACCACCTCGGCCAGGCCGGCGACGAAGTCGTGCTTCGACATCGACTCCAGCGCGGCGAGGTCGCACAGCACGCCGGCCGGCGGGTGGAAGGCGCCGACGAGGTTCTTGCCCTCGGCCGTGTTGATGCCGGTCTTGCCGCCGACTGCCGCGTCGACCATCGCCAGAAGCGTGGTCGGCACGTGCACGACGCGGATGCCGCGCAGCCAGGTCGCGGCGACGAACCCGCCGAGGTCGGTGGTCGCTCCCCCGCCCACCGCGACGACGGCGTCGGTCCGCGTGAAGTCGGCCTGGCCGAGCACCTGCCACAGGAACGCGGCGACCTGCGCGGTCTTCGCCTCCTCGGCGTCGGGCACCTCGGCGATGAAGGCCTCGTACCCGTGCGCGCGCAGGTCCTCGCGGACGGCGTCGGCAGTCGTGGCCAGAGCAGCCGGGTGCACGACGAGCACCCGCCGGACCCCGGGGCCCACCAGCTCGGGCAGCGCACCCAGCAGGTGCCGCCCGATCACCACGTCGTACGGACGCTCGCCCGGAACCTGGACGGTCCTGGAGTCGGTCATGACGGGCTCCCTTCGCCGCGGCGCAGGACCGCGAGCTCCTGCTCGATCAGCTCCGCGACGTCGGCGGGCCGCAACCCGTCCGTGAGGACGCGGACGGTGGACAACGCCTCGTAGACCGGGCGACGCGCCTCCATGAGGGACTGCCACTGCGCCCGCGGGTTGCCCAGCAGCAGCGGGCGCGACTGGTTGAACCCGACCCGGGGTGCGGCGTGGGCGAGCGTGACGTCGAGGAAGACGACCACCCCTCCGCCGGCGACATAGCCGACGAGGGCCTCCTGCGTGGCGGCGTCCAGGACGGCTCCCCCGCCGAGCGCGAGGACTCCGTCATGCTCGGCGAGGGCCAGCCGGACCGCGTCGCGCTCGAGCGCCCGGAACACAGGCTCGCCGTCCTCGACGAAGATCTCGGCGATCGCCTTGCCGGCGGTGCCCTCGACGTCGTGGTCGGTGTCGCGGACGGCCAGGTGCCAGCGCTCGCCCAGCGCGGCGGCGACCGTGGACTTGCCGGAGCCGGGCGGACCGACGAGGACGATGGCCGGACCGGCCGAGAGGAACTCGGGCATCAGGCCAGCAGGTCCGGGATCGACGCCACGTACGCCTCGAGGTTGCGGCGCACCTCCGCGACCGAGTCGCCGCCGGTCTTCGCCAGCAGCGCGTCGGCGAGCACCAGCGCGACCATGGCCTCGGCGACGACGGCGGCCGGCGGGACCGCGCAGACGTCGGAGCGCTGGTGCTGCGCCTTGGCGGTCTCGCCGGTGGCGGTGTCGACGGTGTCGAGCGCGCGCGGGACCGTCGAGATCGGCTTCATGGCCGCGCGGACCCGCAGGATCTCTCCGTTGGTCATCCCGCCCTCCAGGCCGCCGRCCCGGTTGGTGCGGCGCACGATCCGTCCGGAGGCATCGCGCTCGATCTCGTCGTGCGCCTGCGACCCCCGACGCGCGGCCGTGCGGAAGCCGTCGCCGACCTCGACGCCTTTGATCGCCTGGATCCCCATGAGCGCAGCCGCCAGCAGGCCGTCGAGCCGCCGGTCGGAGTGCACGTACGAGCCGAGGCCCGACGGCAGCCCGTAGGCGAGCACCTCGACCACCCCGCCGAGCGTGTCGCCGTCCTTGTGGCACTCGTCGATCTCGGCGACCATCGCCGCCGACGCCGCGGCGTCGAAGCAGCGCACGGGATCGGCGTCCAGGGCGGCCGTGTCGTCGGGCGTGGGCAGCAGTGCGTCGTCGGGCGCGAACACCGGGCCGATGCTCACGACGTGCGAGACCAGCCGGATCCCGGCGGCCTGCTCGAGGAACCGGGCGGCCACGGTGCCGAGCGCGACCCGGGTGGCGGTCTCCCGCGCGCTCGCCCGCTCGAGGACCGGCCGGGCGTCGTCGAACCCGTACTTGCGCATGCCGACGAGGTCGGCGTGCCCGGGCCGCGGCCGCGTGAGCGGGGCGTTGCGGGCCCGGAGCAGCACGTCGGTGTCCTCGACCGGGTCCGACGACATCACCTCGACCCACTTGGGCCACTCGGTGTTGCCGATCTCGATGGCGACCGGTCCGCCCTGGGTCCGACCGTGCCGCACGCCGCCGAGGATCCGGACCTCGTCCTGCTCGAACTTCATGCGGGCGCCGCGACCGTAGCCGAGCCGCCGCCGGGYGAGCGCGTCCTGGATGTCCGAGCTCTGCACCTCGACGTCGGCCGGTAGCCCCTCGAGGATGCCGACGAGCGCGGGGCCGTGGGACTCACCGGAGGTCAACCAACGCAGCATGGGGCGATCCTTCCATGGGCGCGGCGCGGGTCCGTACCGCGTCCGCTGGACGAACGAAGGGGCTCCCCCGCCTGAGCGGGAGAGCCCCTTCGTGGTGCCGAGTCGACTACGGCAGCKGCAGGAGCGGGTTGCGACCGTTGGCCGGCGGCAGCGGCGCGGGCGCCGCGGGGGTGGCCGCCGGGTCGGGCACCGGCACGTCGGCCGCCTCGGGGGGCAGGACGTAGACGGAGCCGGTCACGAGCACCTCGAGGTCCCCCTCGTTGATCTGCGGCTTGCCGTTACCCGCCTCGGCGGGAGCCTGGGCGGACCCGGAGATCTGCTCGACGAGCAGGAGCCGCGGCGTCGCGTTCTGGAGGTCCTGCAGGAAGGCCAGGACGTTGTCGTAGGTGCCGACCACGTCCATGGTCACGGGCACCGCGAACATCGACGGGGCCGGCGGGGGCGGCGTGACGGCCTCGGTGTCGGTGGCAGCACCCTCGGCCGGAGCCGCCGCGGGGTCCACCACGGGCGCGGGGGCCGCCGGAGCCTCGATCGCGACGGCCGGGGCCACACCGAAGGAGACCACGGTGACCGCGTGCGCCACGGCGACCGCGTCGACCTGGCGCTTGTAGGTCGACATGTCCTGCGTCGACGGGACCTGGAGCTGGAGCGCGGCGAGCTCGGCGCGCAGCGCGTCGATGTTCTCGAACTGCTCCTTCAGCTTGCCCAGCTTGATCTTGGCGATCTCGTTCTGGTCCAGCTGGGCCTGGGCGGCCTCGCGCGTCTCCGCGGCCGTGGCCAGCGTGGGCGAGACGAGGACGAACCACGCCGCCGCGAGCAGGAGGACGCAGGCGAAGGCTGTTCCGGCGATCCAGCCGCCGGCCTTGTTCTTGGTCATGTCAGCTGCCTTCGGGGGTCGTGGCGGGGAACCGGTTGGCCAGCGCGGACAGGTTGACCTGCACCATCGACGTGACCGTGTACGCGATGCTGCCGTCGGTCTCACCGAGGGTGTCGGTGCTGGTCGAGGCCGCGTAGAAGCCCGGGATCGTGTTGAGGGCCTCGGTCCACGCCGCGCTGTCCGGGAGGGTCTTGGCGCGGGCGGAGAACTGCACCGTCGCGACACCCTGCTCGGTCAGGGCGTCCGGGGCCGCGGGTGCCGGCGCGTTGAGGCCGGTCTGCACCACCGAGAACGTCGTGATGCTCACGTTCGCCGGCAGGACCGCGGCGATGGCGTCGAGGTACGGCTTCCACATGATCTCGGGCGCCATGCCCTGGGCGCGAGCGTCCGTGGTGCGGCGCAGCCCGTTGAGGACCGGCTGCACCTCGGAGTACTTCTTCTCCTGCGCCTGCAGCTGGCTCGCCTCGTCCTGGGCGTCCGCGAGGGCGGAGTCGGCCGAGGTGCGGGCCATCAGGGCGAACGCGTACATCACGGCCGCGACCGCGAGCACGATGAGCAGGACCACGACGAGCCACTGCTTGACGTGCCGCAGCGCGCGGGCGGCCTTGACCTCCGGCGGGAGGAGGTTGACCTGGGGCAGACCGATCGTGAGGGAGCCGGCCGGGCGCTTCTGCGGCCGGGCCTTCTCGAGCATGGTGGTCATGCGGCAACTCCGTACGCGAGTCCGACGGGGAGGGCGATGAGCGACTCGTGGCCGTTCAGGGAGTCGCGGCTGACGGTCTTGGCCATCCGGAGACCCGCCAGCGGGTCGCCCAGCGTGACCGGCAGGCGGCTGGCGCTCGACAGGTACTGACCGAGGCCCGGCAGGTGCGAGCCGCCGCCGGTGAGGACGACGACGTCGATCCCCTGGCCCGGGTGGCTGCCCGAGTAGTAGACGAACGTGTTGCGGATCGACTCGACCAGCGACGTGACCACGGTCGTGATGGCCTCGGCCGCGTCCGCCCGCTCGGGGCCGACCGCGTAGCCGATGCCGATCTCGCGCTTGAGGATGTCGGCCTCGGTCGCCGGGATCTTCAGGGCGGTCGCGACGGCGTTGGTGACGTTCATGCCGCCCGACGGCAGCGCACGCACGAGGCGCGGCGAGCCCTGGGCGGAGATCACGACGGTGGTGAGGCTGGCGCCGATGTCGACGAACGCCGCGGTCGCGTTGTTCAGGTCACCGCGGGACAGCGCCCGGATCAGCGCGAATGCGTTGAGGTCGACCATGCGCGGCTTGAGGCCCGCACCCTCGACCGCGACGACGTTCGAGGCGACCGTGTCGCGCTGCGCGGCGACGAGCATGCCCCGGACCATCCGGCCCTGCGGACCCTCGACCTCGCCGGTCGGGAAGAAGTCGAGCAGCGCGTCGTCGGTGGACATCGGCAGCAGCTCCATGACCTGGAACGGCAGCGACTCCTTCAGCTGCGCGAGCGGCATCCACGGCAGGTCGAGGTCACGCACGATGACCCGCTGGTTGCCGACGCCGATGATGACGTCCTTCGACTCGAACTTGGCCTGCGCCCAGAGCTGGCGGAGGGCCTGCGAGACGATCGACGGCTGCTGCACCTCTCCGTCGCGCACGGCACCGACCGGGAGGGGCGCCTGCCCGAACCGGACGAGGGTGGGGGCGTTCTTGCCGCTGGGGCCGCCGCTGCCGAACTCCAGCTCGGCTGCGCGCACCGACGACGAGCCGATGTCGAGCCCGATGACACGTGACGTGGCCACGAGGGTCCTTCCGAAGGGTCGATGCGTTCCCTGGTGCTATCGGGTGGAACGCAGGGTGACTTGAGCACTTCGTGCAGCAGCACGCGATCTGTCAGAGCAGCTGGAGGTACCAGTCCGCGACGACGGGGCCGAGCACGAGCCCGACCGCCGCGCCGGCGAGCATCCACGGGCCGAACGGGATCCCCGAGCCGCGACCGGCGCGGCGGGTCACCAGCAGCACGACGGCGTACAGGCCGCCCAGCAGGAACGCCGCGAACCACCCGACCACCAGCGCGTCCCAGCCGATCCACCCGAGGTACAGGCCCAGGACGCCCGCCAGCTTCACGTCGCCCAGGCCCATGCCGCGCGGGTACACCAGCACGAGGACGAAGTAGACGACGAGCAGGATGACGCCGCCGAGCACCGCCCGGACCAGGGCAGCCCAGTCGGCCTGCCCGGTCGGGTTCCACGACGCCAGGGCGAGCAGGACGAGCGCGACCGGGTAGGACGGCAGCACGATGGCGTCGGGCAGCCGGTGCACGTCGATGTCGATCAGCGCCAGGGCCACCGCGATCGCCGCGAGGTACCAGTAGGCCGGCAGCGCCCACGACGCCCCGAGCCACAGGGTCGTCAGGCCGAAGAGCACCCCGGTGCCCAGCTCGACCGCGGGGTAGCGGACCGAGATCGGCGCCGAGCAGTCGCGGCACCGACCCCGCAGCACCAGCCAGGAGACGACCGGGACGTTGTCCCAGGGCCGGATCGCGTGGCCGCAGCGCGGGCAGGCGCTCGGCGGGGAGACGACGGACTCCCCACGGGGCACCCRCCACACCACGACGTTCAGGAACGAGCCGATCACGCACCCGATCACGACCGAGAGCCCGATCAGCACACCCGTCACGTCATGTCCCCCTCGTGCATCAGCTGGTCTCCTCGAGGTAGTTACCCACCTCGGCGTCGACATTCTCCGCCGGGGCGTTCCACTTCTGCGCGGTGCTGCCGTCGCACGCGGCCATCACCAGCGAGGTCCAGTTGCCGTTGTACTTGCCGCCCGCCGCGGAGACGCAGCGCCCCGAGTTGTCGCGGATGGTCCAGCTCGTCGTCTTGTCCCCGGTCGCCATGCTCCGGGTCCACTGCTGCTCGACGGTCGAGAGGTTGCACGAGCTGGTCAGCGTCGGGTAGTACCCCACCCCGACGCCCGTGTACCCGCTCGGCGTCGACTGTGCCGTCGGCGTCTGGAGGCAGTACTGGGTGCCGCCCGAGTCCTTGATGTAGATGAGCTGCTTGGGAGCGACCGCGCCCACGAGGGGCTCGTTGTAGAACCACTTGTGGTTCCACTTGAGGCCTGCGCCGGCGGGCGGGTCCTGCTTGCAGGGGTACGAGATCATGAACGGCCGGCCCGTGTTCTCGTCGGTCACGTCGAAGCAACGGCCGAACTCGAGGTAGTTGACGATCTGGTGCGTGTTCACGCTCGCCGCGCCGGGTCCGACCGCCGGGTCCGGCGAGAACGAGCCCCAGGGCTGGTTGGCCACGCAGGTGTCGTTCATCACGAGCAGGTCGCCGTCCTGGGGCGTCCCCGACGTCCGGATGGAGCCCAGGCAGTCGGAGCTGTCCGCGATGCCTGACGTCTGACCCTGCCACGTCGCCTTGCCGCTCTCGTCCCACGACCAGAGCTGCTGGTAGGTCGGCGAGGTGCAGGCCTTCAGCTTGACCGACGTCCCGACGGTGGTCAGGCACAGCGGGGTCGTCGTCAGCGTCGAGCTGGCCAGCTTGATCGTGTAGTCGGTGTCGTAGATCCACAGCTCGTAGTCGGTGTTCGCCGCCGTGCCGCACGTCGAGCCCGTCTTGTACGCGACGTCGGAGCCGTCGACCAGGCCGGTCGCGCGCAGGCAGAACTGCGCGACGCTCGCGCTGTTGCTGTACGAGTAGATCCGGCCGCCCTTGACGTTCGTCGTGGTGGTGGAGAACTGGTAGATCATCGAGATGGACCGGTCGGCCAGGCCGCTGCCCACCCGCGCGGAGGACACGGCCTGTCCGTGCGAGGAGATGTAGGCGTACGCGGGCAGGACGGTCCCGGTCCCGGTGCCGTTCGTGCAGCTGATCGCCTTGGCGGTGCGCCACGCCGCGGTCTGCCCGGCCGGGTCCTCGCCGAAGTACTGGATGACGACGTCGTAGGTCGTGCCGGTGGCGGCCGTGTCGACGGCGCCGGTCATCGTGCACGGCAGCTTCTTCGGGTCGCCGTAGATCTTGCCGGTGAAGTCCGCACCGCCGACGGCCGTCCGGATGCGCGCGAGGCTCGACTCGACCCCCGCCTCCGCGGCGAAGATCGTCCGCGTGCTCTTCTCGGAGAACTGCGTCGGCTTGATCTGGCTCACGACGAGGCCGAGCACCAGGATGCTCATGGCGCTCATGATCATGACGAGCAGGAGGGCTGCGAGGAGCGCGACCCCGCGCTCCTGCTCCTCCCCTCGCGTCCGCGCCTGCAACGCGCGCACGGCGCGCCGCAGCACGAGTCCCTGACGGGTCATGGCCGCACTCCTGTCTTCCAGCACACGGGGTTGTCCGAGACACCGTCAGCCGGCGGGCTGTCGACGTTGCTGATCGATTCGACCGAGCTGTTCCGTGCCACGAAGCTCGAGGACGCGGACACCTTCGCGCCCTCGGCACCGGTGACCAGCAGCGAGAGGGTGACCTCCTGCCGCGGGTGGACGGGTGTGGCGAGATCCATCGCGAAGGGGTACTTCGTCACGGACGGGTCCGCGACGATGCCCTTGGCCACGGAGACGAACGGCGGCAGCACGGCCGCGCCGTCGGCCCAGGAGCGCATCTCCATCAGCTTGGTCGTCGGGTCCCAGCGCCACTGCGTGCAGGTGGTGACCCCGCTCTTGGCGACCGTGGCGGGCGTCCGGAACTCGATGTACTGGCGCCCGACCGTCCCCGCACCGGGCAGGTTGATCGCGTCGGCGTAGCGGACCTGCTTGTCGAACCGCTGGATCACCAGCCGCGCGCTGTCACCGGCGTTCACCGTCACCGTGCTGCGGACCGCGTTGTTGGTCATCATCACGACGCCGCTCATGAAGATCGCGATCACCGTGACGAAGATGCCCATCGCCACGATCAGCTCGACCGTCGTGATGCCCGAGTCGCGCTCGTCGCCGCGCRCCTGGCGCAGTGCCGCGCGCATCAGTTGGTCACCGTCAGCGTCACGTTGACCGTGTTGGACGTCGTGTAGCTCGTATCGGTGGGCACGATCTTGTAGCTGAAGTTGCAGCTCTTCGCTGTCGTCGGCGACGTGTACTTGACCTTGCCGGACGTCGCCCACGTGGTCAGGTCGAGGGAGCCGCAGCCGGACGGCATGGCCGTCACGACCGTGAAGGTCGTCCCGACGTAGGCACCGTCGTTGAGCCCCAGGTCGAGGTCCGTCTTCACCGCGGTCCCCGTCGCCGGCGACTTCTTGGCCGACACCACGTCCGCGACGGCGACGGGCTGTGCGCGGACCGTGGCCAGCGCCGTGCCCGAGCTGTTGCCGTCCGGGTCGAGGATCGCGTAGGTGAACGTGTAGACGGCCAGGGTCTTGGCCTGCGGCGAGAACGTGGCCGACGCGCCGACCGTGCCGGTCCCCGACGCGCCGTTGCCGTCCACCTTCAGCGAGGTGCTCGACGACGGCGACGCCGGCCCGAAGACCTTGACCTTGTAGGTGCTCGCGTTGCCCGACGCCGTCTGGAGGTTCAGCGCGAAGTCGGTCGAGTTCGCCGGGATGCTGATCGACAGAGGACCGACCACCGGGGGCGCGTAGTTGGTGACGTGCAGCGACACCGTGCCGGGGCGGCTCACCATCTGCTCCGAGTCCGTGTACGTGTAGGTGATCGTCGGGTCACCGGCGGTCGTCGGCGTCCACTTGATCGTCGTCCCGCTGATGGTCACGCCCGGCGGGGGCGTCCCCACGAATGCGATGGAGGTCGGGTTGGTGCCGTACCGGGTCTTGACCGCGACCGAGCCGGCGACGCCCACCACGGCGTTGCTCGAGTAGTTCACCGCGAGCGGGTTCACGTAGGCGTGCACGGTGCCCGTCGCGGTGCGGGCACCGATCGTCAGCGTGTAGTTGAACGTGACCTCGCCGTGCGCGTCGTCGTTCGGGTCGAACTTGATCGTGCCGTTCCCGGTGTTGATCGTCGCGGTCCCCATGGACGGCGTCGTGGTCGACGGCTTGAGCGGCTGAGTGATGGACGCGATCGGGTTCGCCGTCAGGGCGGGCAGCGTGTCGTTGTCGAGGACGTCGATGTCGACCGGGGCCGCGTCCGCGTCGATGGACAGCGAGTCGTCGGCGGCCAGGATCAGCGTGGTGTTGTTCCACTCGAGGTCCTGGTTCGGGTCGATCAGGGACGAGATGTTGTAGCTGCAGGTCCCGCCGCAGTTCCCGGTGACGTCGGCCCAGGTGACCATCACGGCCGCGCGGATCATGCGCTGGTAGCCGGAGCTGGCCACCCAGGCGGCCGACCCGCCGGTCTTCGTGCAGGGCGCCGACGCGAGCGTGGTGCTCCGGTAGCACGAACCGAACAGGGTGGTCACGGTGTACTTGATGCGCGACTGCGTGACCTGCACGGTGAGCGGAACCGCGTCGTCCGCGGTGCCGGTCAGCGGGGCGGGCGCGGTCGCCGCGTCCCAGTCGGGGTAGGCGTCGACGAGCCCGTTGACGCCGGCCGCGACCGCCGCCGTCCAGGCCGCGGTCACCTCGGCCTGCGTGCGCCCGACGACGACGCCGGAGGTCTTCGTGGTGGAGAACTTGGCGACGCGCGAGTACGCGTCCTCCATGGCCTTGTTCGCGACCGACGTCGCGTTCTGCTGCCGCTGCTGCGTGGTGACGCTGCGCGTGCCGTTGATGAAGAAGGCCAGGGATGCGCTGGCGACGATCGCGATGATCGCGAGGGCCACGAGCACCTCCATCAGCGTGAAGCCGGCGTCCGGCGCGTCGTCGCGCTGCAGTCGCTGGATCATGGCTGGCCTCCTCTTGTCGGCGTGTCGTGCAC
>NZ_JBFULZ010000082.1:0-16337 GCF_054049635.1 Cellulomonas sp. P5_C6
GGCGACGTCACGGTGGCCGTCGGCGCCGGCGGGGACCCGCGCCGGGCCGCCGCGCTGCGGTCCGCGATCGCGCTCCTGCTCGACACCGGCGGTCTGCCCCTGCGCCACCACCGGCCCTCGACGGGCCGCGTGACCCTCGTCGGCGGCGGACCCGGCGACCCCGGGCTCATCACGACCCGCGGCCGGCGTGCCCTCGCCGAGGCCGACGTCGTGGTGGTCGACCGGCTGGCCCCCCGCGCCCTGCTGGCCGAGCTCGACCCCGCGGTCGAGATCATCGAGGCCGGCAAGTCCCCGCACGCGCACACCCTCACGCAGACCGAGATCAACGCGGTGCTCGTCGAGCGCGCCCGSGCCGGWCACCGSGTGGTCCGGCTCAAGGGCGGCGACCCGTTCGTGCTCGGCCGCGGCGGCGAGGAGGTGCTCGCGTGCCTCGAGGCCGGGGTCCAGGTCGACGTCGTCCCCGGCGTGACCAGCGCGCTCGCGGTGCCCGCCGCCGCCGGCATCCCTGTCACGCACCGCGGCCTCGCGCGCCAGCTGACCATCCTGTCGGCACACGACACCGCGCCCGACTGGCCCACGCTCGCCCGCCTCGAGGGCACCCTGGTGCTGCTCATGGGCGTGGCGCAGCTGCCCGGCCACACCCGCGCGCTGCTCGCGCACGGCAAGGACCCGGGCACGCCCGTCGCGATCGTCGAGAACGGGACCCTGCCGTCGCAGCGGACCACCGTCGGCACGCTGGCGGACATCGCGGACCTCGCCCGCGAGCGCGGCGTCGGCAACCCGGCCGTCGTGGTGATCGGCGACGTCGCGGCGCTGGCGGACGTCCTGTCCTAGGTTGGCAGTCGTGCCCGACCTCCCCGCGCTCGACGTCCTGCTCCCCCTCGACGCGACCGTCCGGCACCTGGTTCCGCGCGCCGACGAGGCCGAGCTGCTCGCCCTCTTCGCCGACGTTCCCGCCGCGGGCGTCCACGTGCGGGCCAACATGGTCACCACGCTCGACGGGGCGGCCACGGGCGCGAACCACGTGAGCGGCTCCATCAACGGCCCCGCCGACCTCCGGGTGTTCCGCGTGCTGCGCGCCCTCGCGGACGTCGTGCTCATCGGCGCCGGTACGGCCCGGGGCGAGCGCTACACCGCCCTGGACGTCCCCGAGGAGCTGCGGGAGGCCCGGGCCGCCCTCGGCCTGCCGGAGACCCTCGAGCTCGCTGTGGTCACCGCCTCGGGCGAGCTCCCCGTCGAGCTGCTCGACTCCGAGCGCCCGCCGATCGTGCTCACCACCGGCACCAACCCGTCGCTGGGCGCGCTGCGGGAGCGGATCGGCGCCGACCACGTCGTCGTGGCCGACAGTGGGATCCCGGGTGCCGTCGACCCCCGCGCCGTCGTCGCGGCCCTGGCCGACCGCGGTCTCGTGCGCGTCCTCGCCGAGGGCGGCCCGACCCTCCTGGCCCAGCTGCTCGACGCCGACCTGCTCGACGAGCTCTGCCTGACCTGGAGCCCGCAGCTGGTGGGCGGACCCGCGGGGCGCATCACGCACCTGCCCACCTGGTTCGAGCCGCCGCGCGCGCTGACGCCGCTGCACCTGCTCCACGCGGACGGCGTGCTGCTGGGACGGTGGCGGGTGGCTAGGCTCGGCGCGTGACCGACACGATCATCGTCCTCACGGAGGACACCCTCGCCAGCGCCGACGTCGAGAAGCTGCTCGCCCTGCACGAGGGCGAGACGTACGCGTACCGCGTGCTCGTCCCGGCGGACACGGACCGACCGCTCGTCTCCACGATCATCGACAACCTCAGCCTCGGCGAGCTCAAGGAGGCCTGGCACCGCGCGCTGGGCAAGGAGCCGTCCACACCCGAGGCGAAGGCGACGGCCGACGAGCAGCTGGCCGGCAGCGTCGCCGCGTTCGTCGCCGCCGGCCGCGAGGCCACCGGCTCCGTCGTCGACGACGACCCGCTGCCCGCGCTCAAGGCTGCGGTCGCCGACGGCGACGTGGTCGAGGTCGCCGTGGTGACCTACCCGCACGCCGTCGAGGACACGTTCCACCGCGACTGGGCCTCCCGGGCGCGCGAGGAGCTCCAGGTCCCCGTGCTCCACCTGTACTCGGGCACCAGCGAGATCGGCTGACGGACGACGAAGGGCGGCACCCGCGGGGTGCCGCCCTTCGCCGTGTCCTAGAACCCGGTCGACGTGACCTCCGGGTACCACCGGCGGAACTTGCGCACCTGGTTCAGCAGCGCCATCCAGACGTACAGCCGCCGGCGCAGCGACAGGTCCACGCGGTACTCGAGCGGCCGCGCCACCGCCTTGGCCTTCACCAGGCGACGGACCCATGCGGCGAGCTCCGGGTCCCGCACGTACCTCAGCAGCAGCCGGTGCGGCACGACCGAGTAGAGGATCTCCCTGTCGACGACGACCGGCGGCACCGACCGACCCTCGACCGCGTCCTCGACCACGAACCGCATCGGGTTGGCCCCCGCGGCGGTGACGTAGTAGTTGTTGCGCCCGATCCGCGGGTTGACCTCGAAGAACCGGAACGCCCCGGTGCGCGGGTCCACCTTGACGTCGAAGTTGGCGAACCCGCGGTACCCGGTCGCGGACAGGAGCGTCCGCGCCTGGTCCAGCATCGCGTCGTCGCGCGTGGTGATCATGGCCGCGGGGTTACCCAGCCCGGACGGCGTGTGCTCCTCGAGCAGCACGTGCGCCGAGCAGAGCAGGGTGATCGCCCCTTTCGAGTCCACGTACGCGGTGATCGAGCGCATCTGCGTGTCGTCGCCGGGCACCAGCTCCTGGACGACGAACCGCCCGTGGAACCCGGCACCGCGCAGCGACTCCCAGAGCTGCGCCAGCTCCTCGGGCGTCGCGATCTCGAAGACCTTCTTCTTGCCCTCGAACTCGACGTCCTGGTAGTCGGCGCTGCTGGCCGCCTTCGCGATCAGCGGGTACTCGAGGTCGACCGGGGCGGCCTCCCACGACGAGCCGCCGGAGAACTCCTGCACGATCGTCCGCGGGACCGAGATGCCGAGGTCCGTGCAGATCTCCGCGAACGTCGCCTTGTCGGAGATCCGGTCGAGCAGGTGCTCCGACAGGAACGGGACCACGTAGTACTGCTCGAGGAGCGCGCGGTGCTGCACGACGACCCGGACCAGCCAGTCCGAGTTCGYCATGAGCAGCAGGCGCTTGTCGGGCATCCCCTGCGCGACGGTGACCAGCCGGTCCACCAGCTGGCGGGCGTCGTGGCCGTCGGCGACGATCTCGTGCCGCACGATCTTCGAGTGCGCCACGGGACCGAGCGCCGCCCCGGCGACGACCACCGACGTGACGCCGTAGGCCTCGTGGAACGAGCGGGCCAAGGCGTACACGCCGATGTCGGCGCCGAGGATGACGGGCTGCAGGGCGGTTGTGCTCACGCGGTCTGCTCGGTGCGGTCGCCCGACCACAGCGTGTGGAACGTGCCGTCCTTGTCGGTGCGGCGGTACGTGTGCGCGCCGAAGAAGTCGCGCTGCGCCTGGATCAGGGCCGCGGGCAGCCGCTCCGCACGGACGCCGTCGTAGTACGACAGCGACGACGAGAACGCCGGCGTGGGCACGCCGTGCAGCGCGGCCCCCGAGACGATCCGGCGCCAGGACTCGACGCCGTTGCCGACCGCGCCCGTGAAGTACTCGTCGGCCAGCAGCAGCGGCAGGTGCGCGTCGCGCTCGTACGCCTCGGTGATGCGGTTGAGGAAGCGCGCGCGGATGATGCAGCCGCCGCGCCAGATGCGGGCCATGGCGCCCCGGTCGATGTCCCAGCCGAACTCGGCGCTCGCGGCGGCGATCTGGTCGAAGCCCTGCGAGTACGCGACCACCTTGGAGGCGTACAACGCGAGCCGGACGTCCTCGATGAAGGCGTCGCGGTCGGTGACCTCCCACGGGGTGGTGTGTGCGGGGAGCACGCCCAGCGCGGCCGTCCGCTGCGGGACCGAGCCGGACAGGGCGCGCTCGAACGTCGCCTCCGCGATGCCCGTGATCGGCACACCGAGGTCGAGGGCGTTCTGCACGGTCCAGCGGCCCGTGCCCTTCTGCTCCGCCTGGTCGAGCACGATGTCGACGAACGCCGACCCCGTCTCGGCGTCGACGTGCTGCAGGACGTCCGCGGTGATCTCGATGAGGAACGACTCGAGGTCGCCGGTGTTCCACTCGGCGAAGATCTGGCCGATCTCCGCGGCCGAGGCACCCAGCCCCTGGCGCAGGAGGTCGTACGCCTCGGCGATGAGCTGCATGTCCGCGTACTCGATGCCGTTGTGCACCATCTTGACGAAGTGCCCGGCGCCGTCGGGGCCGATGTACGTGCAGCACGGCACCCCGTCGACCTTGGCCGAGATCTTCTCGAGGATCGGGCCGAGCGACTCGTACGACTCCTTGGTGCCGCCGGGCATGATCGACGGGCCCAGCAGGGCGCCCTCCTCGCCGCCCGAGACGCCGGACCCGACGAAGTGCAGCCCCTTCTCGCGCAGCGCGGCCTCCCGACGGATCGTGTCCGGGAAGTGCGCGTTGCCGGCGTCGACGACGATGTCGCCCTCCTCGAGGAACGGCACCAGCTCGTCGATGACCGCGTCGGTGGGGCCGCCGGCCTTCACCATGACGACGATCTTGCGGGGCCGGGCCAGGGACGCGACGAAGTCCTCGACGGACTCGGAGGGGACGAAGGCGCCCTCGTCGCCGTGGTCCGCCACCAGCGACTCGGTCTTGGCGTACGACCGGTTGTGGATGGCCACCGTGTAGCCGTTGCGCGCGAAGTTGCGGGCGAGGTTGCGGCCCATCACCGCCAACCCCGTGACGCCGATCTGCGCGGTTCCGGTGGCAGTTCCTGAGGCGACCATGCGGGAGAGCTCCTTCGATCGACGGCCGGCACGGGCCGCGACCACGACGGCGCGGTGCAGGTGCGGGGCACGTGCAGGCGCAGGTCGGGTGGGGCGACGTCCGGGGGTGCTGGGTGCGCGCGTCAGCCTAGTCCGGTGCGACGGAGACGGGAGCGGCGGGCCGGACATCGAGACGCGGTCCGAGCGTGCACGGGCGGCGGCGTGCCGGRCACCCGTTCAGGGCACGCCGTGCGTACGCTCCACCACGTGACACCCGCGGGTCCAGAGGACGTCCCAGTCGAGTTCGTCAGCGCGCTGCGCTCGCTGCGCAAGGTGACGGTCCGCCCCGAGGTGATCCTCGACGAGGTGCCCGGCCCCGCACGSATCGCCCCGTTCTCGGCCGCCCTCACCRCCGAGGTGCGCACGGCACGCCGGTCGGTCGCGGCCGAGGAGCTGGCCTCCGGCCGGTTCGTCGTCCTCTTCGACCCCGCGGGCCAGGAGGCCTGGGACGGCCACTTCCGCCTGGTGACGCTCGTGCGCGCCACCCTGGAGGCCGAGGTSGGCGCSGAYCCGATGCTCGCCGAGGTGGCGTGGACGTGGTTCACCGACGCGCTCGAGGAGTCCGGGCTGGACGCCCACGCGGCCGGCGGGACCGTCACGCGGGTGCTGTCGCAGAGCTTCGGCGCCCTCGAGCGCCGCTCGGAGCAGACCGAGCTCGAGATCCGTGCGTCCTGGACCGCGGCCGACGAGGATCTGGGCCCCCACCTGCAGGCCTGGGGCACGCTGCTGTGCACCGCGGCGGGTCTCGAGCCGCTGCCCGACGGCGTCGTCGCCCTCGGCCCGAGGCGCTGAGCGCAGCTCGCCAGGCTGCGTCAGGCCGTCGACCTCAAGTCCCGAGGCCTCGGTGCCGATGACTGGCACGTGACCATCGAGCCCCTGCGACGAGACCTGGCCCCGGCCCGGAGGCCCGAGCTCAGGCCCGCCGTGCCCAGCTCGCGCACCACCGCACCTCCGTCGACCCAGCAGATGTGCGTCGTCGTGACCGAGGTGGCCGACGGCGACGGCGCTCCCCTGGTCCGCAACCTGCGTCGCCGCGGTGCGCCGCGCGTCGTCGTGCTCACCCGCCGCGCCAGCCGCCCCGAGCTCGCCGTCCTCCTGCAGGGCGGGCTGCGCGGCGTCGTCGCCGGAGCCACGGCACCCAGCCTGCCGCGTGCGGTCGTCGCCGCCGCTCCCMCGCCTCCGCTGCCGGACCTCACCGCCCGGGAGATCAGCGTCCTGCGCCTGGTCGCCGACGGCCGGACCAACCGGCTCATCGGCGAGGAGCTCGGCCTGTCCGCGCTCACCGTCAAGAGCCACCTCGCCCGCATCTCGCGCAAGCTGGGCACGGGCGACCGCGCCGAGCTGGTCGCCATCTCGATCCGCGGCGGCGTCCTGTCCTGAGCCGGGCCGGGCACCCGTCCGAAGCCTGAGCCGAACTGCGCGCCACCCGCGCGGCCTGCACAGATGCGTCCGCGTCGTCGCTTACCGTTGACCACATGCGACCTGAGGCGACCCCCGGCGCCCTGGCCGGGGCATCCGAGCCTCCCGGGACCCCCGAGCCCGACCCGACGGTCGAGGCCGCCCCCGAGGTCGTCATGCTGACCGAGCCGGCCGAGGGCATCCCGCCCGTCGTCGAGACGCCCGAGGCCCTCGCGGCGGTCGTCGCGGCGTTCGGCGCCGGCACCGGACCGGTCGCCGTGGACGCCGAGCGGGCGTCCGGCTACCGCTACGGGCAGCGCACCTACCTGGTCCAGATCCGGCGCGAGGGTGCGGGCACCGCGCTCATCGACCCCATCGCCGTCCCCGACCTCTCCTCGTTGTCCGACGCCCTGGTCGGCGTCGAGTGGGTGCTGCACGCCGCGTCGCAGGACCTGCCCGGGCTGGCCGAGCAGGGGATGCGGCCCAGCCGCGTCTTCGACACCGAGCTGGGCGCCCGGCTGCTGGGCCTCGAGCGGGTCGGGCTGGCCGCCGTCGTGGCGGACGCGCTCGGCCTCGGACTGGCCAAGGAGCACTCGGCGGTCGACTGGTCCACCCGCCCGCTGCCCACCGAGTGGCTCCGGTACGCGGCGCTCGACGTCGAGGTGCTGGTCGAGCTGCGCGAGGTGCTGGCCGAGCGGCTGGCGGTCGCCGGCAAGGCCGAGTGGGCTGCTCAGGAGTTCGAGGCGGTCCGCACGGCTCCCCCACCGGCGGCCCGGGTCGAGCCGTGGCGCCGGGTGTCGGGGCTGCACGCCATCCGCGACGCCCGCCGGCTCGCCGTGGTCCGCGAGCTCTGGCTCACCCGGGACCAGAACGCCCGGACCCGCGACATCTCGCCCGGCCGCGTCCTGCCCGACCACGCGATCGTCGCGGCGGCCCAGGCGCTCCCCCGGTCGGTCCCCGCACTCACCGCGCTGCCCGCCTTCGCCGGCAAGGGCACCCGCCGCCGCGCCGCGCTCTGGCAGCAAGCCGTCGACCGCGGCCTGGCCACGCCGGACGACCAGCTCCCGTCCGTCCGCGGGCCCAAGAGCGACGCCCCGCCGCCGCCCCGCGCGTGGGCGGAGAAGGACCCCGCGGCCGCCGCCCGGCTCGTGGCCGCCCGCGAGGTGGTCACGGACCTGTCGAGCACGCACGACGTGCCCGCCGAGAACCTCCTGCAGCCCGACCTGCTCCGGCGGCTGTGCTGGACCCCACCCGAGACGCTCGACGCCGACGGGATCGGGGAGTTCCTGCGGGCCGGGGGCGCGCGGCCGTGGCAGATCGAGCTCGTCGCGCAGCGGCTCGCCGACGCGTTCGAGGCTCTGCCCGGCGACTGAACGCCGGTGTTACTCTTCGGTAACTTACGGCTGGCACGACCGGGACCACCCCGGTAGCGTCGGCCGTCGCGGGCCCGCTCTCGCGGAGCCTGTCGGACACTGCCGTCCCGCCTGGAGGATCGATGCCCACCGCATCAGCCCGTCCCGCGTCGCTCGTCCGCCGCGTCGTCTTCGTCGACGGGGTCCGCACCCCGTTCGGCCGCGCGCGCAAGGACGGGTTGTACGCCCACACCCGTGCCGACGACCTGTCGGTCAAGACCGTCCGCGAGCTCCTGCGCCGCCACCCCGAGCTGCCGCCCGAGCGCATCGACGAGGTCGCCATCGCCGCGACCACGCAGCAGGGCGACCAGGGCCTGACGCTCGGCCGCACCGTCGGCGTGCTGGCGGGCCTGCCCCGCTCCGTCCCCGGGTACGCGATCGACCGCATGTGCGCCGGCGCGATGACCGCCGTCACCAACACGGCCGCCGCGATCGGCGTGGGCGCGCAGGACGTCGCGCTCGCCGGTGGCGTCGAGCACATGGGCCACCACCCGATGGGCTTCGACGCGGACCCGAACCCGCGCTTCCTGTCCGAGCGCCTGGTCGCGAACGACGCCCTCAACATGGGCATCACCGCCGAGAACCTGCACGACAAGTTCCCGGCCCTCACGCGCGAGCGGACCGACGCGTACGGCGTCGCCAGCCAGGACAAGTACGCCGCGGCGCTGGCCGCCGGCAAGATCGAGCCCGACCTCGTCCCCGTCGCGCTGCGCGACCCCGAGAACGGCTGGGGACTGGCCACGGCCGACGAGCCGCCGCGCCCCGGCACGACCGTCGAGGCCATCCAGAAGCTGTCGACGCCGTTCCGCGCGGGCGGGCGCGTGACCGCCGGTACCGCCGCCCCGCTCACCGACGGCGCCGCCTCGTGCCTGCTCGCCGCCGAGGACACCGCCGCCGAGCTGGGCCTGCCCGCCCGGATGCGCATGGTCTCGTTCGCGTACGCCGGCGTGGAGCCCGAGATCATGGGCATCGGCCCGGTCCCGGCCACGGTCAAGGCCCTTGACCGCGCCGGCCTGTCGATCGAGGACATCGGCCTGTTCGAGATCAACGAGGCGTTCGCCGTCCAGGTGCTCGCCTTCCTCGACGCCTTCGGCATCGCCGACGACGACCCGCGCGTCAACCAGTACGGCGGCGCGATCGCCGTGGGCCACCCGCTGGCCTCGTCGGGCGTGCGCCTGATGACGCAGCTGGCCCGACAGTTCGAGGAGAACCCGGACGTCCGCTACGGCCTGACCACCATGTGCGTGGGACTGGGCCAGGGCGGGACCGTCATCTGGGAGAACCCGCACCACGCCGACTACGAGCCCTTCGAGGGGGACGCCAAGTGAGCACGACCACGGACCCGCGCCCCGAGCGCGTCAGCCACGCGATCGCCCGCGACGTCACCCTGCCCGGCGGCGCCGGCACGCTGGCGCTCGTCACCATCGACAACGGCCTGGACCACACCAAGCCGACCACGTTCGGCGCCCAGGGCATCRCCGAGCTGGCCGCGACGCTCACCGCCGTGCAGGCACGTGTCGCGGCGGGCGAGATCGTCGCCGTCGCCGTCACCGGCAAGCCGTACTACCTGGCCGCCGGCGCCGACCTCACGCAGATCGGCACCATCCCGGGGCGCGAGACCGCGCTCGGGCTCGGGCAGGGCGGTCACGCGGCCTACGAGCTGCTGCACACCATGGGCGTCCCGACGTTCGCGTTCGTCAACGGCGTCGCCCTCGGTGGCGGCCTCGAGCTGGCGCTGAACTGCGACTACCGCACCGTCGCGTCCGACGTCCGCGCGCTCGCGCTGCCCGAGACCGGCCTCGGCCTGGTCCCCGGCTGGGGCGGCGCGTACATCGTGCCGCGGCTCGTCGGGGTCGAGAAGGCTCTCGACGTCATCCTCACGCGCCCGGCGGCCAACAAGCCGTTCGCCGCCAAGGAGGCCGCGCAGATCGGCCTCATGGACGTCGTGCTCGACCCGGCCGACTTCCTCGAGGAGTCGATCCGCTGGGCCGCGCGCGTGGTGACCGGCGAGGTCGTCGTCGAGCGCCGCGAGCTCGACTCCGCCGAGGTCTGGGACGGCGTCGTCGCCGCCGCGCGCCAGCGGCTCGACGCGGTGATCAACCGCTCGCGCCCGGCGCCGTACCGCGCGCTCGACCTGGTCGCGGCAGCCCGCACGGCGACCCGCGCCGAGGCGTTCGAGGCGGAGGACGACGCGCTCGCCGACCTCATCATGAGCGACGAGATGCGCGCGTCCGTCTACGCCTTCGGGCTGGTCTCCGGCGGCAAGAAGCCGGTCGGCGCGCCCGACCGCGGCCTCGCGCAGCCGGTCACGCGCGTCGGCATCGTCGGCGCCGGCCTCATGGCCGCGCAGATCGCGATGCTGTTCGCGCAGCGCCTCGGCGTGCCGGTGGTCATGCGGGACCTCGACCAGGAGCGCGTCGACAAGGGCCTGGCCGCGGTCCGGTCCTCGGTCGAGCGCCTCACGTCGACGGGCCGGATGAGCGAGTCCGCCGCCTCCCGCCTGATCGGGTCGATCCACGGCACGACGGACCTGGCCGAGTTCGCGTCGTGCGACCTGGTCATCGAGGCCGTCACCGAGATCCTCGACCTCAAGAAGAAGGTCTTCGCCGAGCTGGAGACGGTCATCGCCCCGACGGCGATCCTGGCGACCAACACGTCCGCGCTGAGCGTGAGCGCCATGGCCGCCGACCTGCAGCACCCCGAGCGCGTCGTCGGTCTGCACTTCTTCAACCCCGTGGCCGCGATGCCGCTGGTCGAGGTCGTGCAGGCCGAGCACACGTCGCTCGAGGCGCTGGCGACCGGGTTCGCCGTCGCCGCCAAGCTGCGCAAGACGGCCGTCCTGGTGGCGGACCGCCCGGGCTTCGTCGTCAACCGGCTGCTCGTCCTGCTGCTCGGCGTGATCGTCGACGCCGTCGAGAAGGGCACGCCGGTCGAGGTCGCGGACCGCGCGCTGCGGCCCCTCGGCCTGCCGATGCCGCCGTTCGAGCTGTTCGACCTGGTCGGACCCGCCGTGGGCCTGCACGTGCTCACGTCGCTGCGCGAGGAGCTGGGCGACCGGTTCCCGCGCTCCGCCGGCCTGGAGAAGCTCGTCGCCGACGGCACCACCGTGGTCCTGCCCGCGAAGGCCAAGGGTCTGCCCAAGCCGGTCGACCCCGCCATCCAGACCGTGTTCGACGCCTCGGGTACCGGCGGCACCCCGCTCGACGAGGCCGGCGTGCTCGACAGCGTCCTGTCGGCCCTGACCGTCGAGGTCGGGCACATGCTCGAGGAGGGCGTCGTCGCCACCCCGCAGCAGATCGACCTCTGCATGATCCTCGGCGCCGGCTGGGGCTTCCACCTCGGTGGGCTGACGCCGTACCTGGACCGCACCGGCTACTCCGAGCGCGTGCTCGGTCGGCGCATCCTGCCGGACGGCGTCGCGAACGTGCCCGCCGTCTAGGAGCTCAGTAGACGCTCAGCCCTCGGTCCCGGAACGTCGCGCGCACGCGCTCGACGAGCTCCGGGGTCGGGGGCTGCGTCGTCTCCAGCTCGTACCGCATCCCGAGCTCCTCCCACTTGTCCCGACCCATCTGGTGGAAGGGCAGCACCTCGACCCGGTCGACCACGTCGCGGATCGCCTCGATGTGACCCGCGACCGCCTCGACGTTCTCGGGCGCGTCGGTCAGGCCCGGGACCAGCACGAAGCGGACCCAGATCCGGACGCCACGGTCCCGCAGTCGGGCGGCGAAGTCGAGCGTGGGCTGCAGCGCACGACCGGTCACCTGCCGGTAGGTCTCGGGCAGGCCGGACTTGATGTCGAGCAGCACCAGGTCGACGTCGTCGAGCATCTCGTCCGTGCAGTGCGCGCCCAGGAACCCGGACGTGTCCAGCGCCGTCGGCACGCCCATCGCACGGGCGCCGCGGAGCAGGCGCGCCACGAAGGCGGGCTGCATCAGGGGCTCGCCGCCCGAGATCGTCAGGCCGCCGCCCGTCGCCGCGAACACCCCGCGGTAGCGCTTCACGCGGGCGAGGATCTCGTCGGCCGTCACGTCCGTCCCCCGCCGCATCTGCATGGTGTCGGGGTTGTGGCAGTACAGGCAGCGCAGCGGGCAGCCGGCCAGGAACACCGTGAGACGGGTGCCGGGACCGTCGACGGCCGTCACCAGCTCCCACGAGTGCACCGACCCGAGCTCGCCGGACCGCAGCGCCTTCACGCGTGCCGCGTGGTCGAGCTCGACCGTGGAGAGCCCCTCGGTGCCGCGCCGGGACCGGGGCATGCCCAGGTGCACGGCCGGCAGCGGCGCCGGCTCGTGCACCTGGGTGGTCATCGTCGCACTCACACGGAGCCGTGGAAGGTGCGCGACAGCACGTCGAGCTGCTGCTCGCGCGTGAGCCGCACGAAGTTGACCGCGTACCCGGACACCCGGATGGTCAGCTGCGGGTACAGCTCGGGGTGCTCCATGGCGTCCTCGAGCGTCTCGCGGTTCAGCACGTTGATGTTCAGGTGGTAGCCCGAGGACATCATGTACGCGTCGAGGAGGCCGACCAGGTTGGTCACCTGCTCGTCGCGGGTGCGGCCGAGGCCCGTCGGGACGACGGACGACGTGAGCGAGATCCCGTCCATCGCGTCGGCGTACGGCAGCTTCGCCACGGAGAGCGCGGACGCCAGCATGCCGTGCGCGTCGCGTCCGTTCATCGGGTTGGCGCCGGGCGCGAAGGGCTGGCCGGCGCGTCGACCGTCGGGCGTCGAGCCCGTCGACTTCCCGTAGACCACGTTGGACGTGATCGTCAGCACGGACTGCGTGTGCACGGCGTCGCGGTAGGTGGGCGTCTGGCGCAGCTTGGTCATGAACGTCTGCACCAGCCACACGGCGATGTCGTCGGCGCGGTCGTCGTCGTTGCCGTAGGCCGGGTAGTCGCCGTCCACCACGTAGTCGGTGACCAGCCCGTCGACGGTGCGCACGGGGTGGACCTGCGCGTAGCGGATGGCCGAGAGCGAGTCGGCGACCACGGAGAGGCCGGCGATCCCGCAGGCCATGGTCCGCAGCACCTCGCGGTCGTGCAGGGCCATCTCGAGGCGCTCGTACGCGTACTTGTCGTGCATGAAGTGCACGCAGTTGAGCGCGTCGACGTACGTCTCGGCCAGCCAGTCCAGCGTGCCGTCCAGCTTGGCGACGACGTCGTCGTAGTCGAGCACGTCGCCGACCACGGCGGCGGCCGGAGGGGCCACCTGCTTGCCGGTCAGCTCGTCGCGCCCGCCGTTGATGGCGTAGAGCAGCGCCTTGGCCAGGTTGACCCGCGCGCCGAAGAACTGCATCTGCTTGCCCACCCGCATCGGCGAGACGCAGCAGGCGATCGCGGCGTCGTCGCCCCACGACTCACGGATGAGGTCGTCGGACTCGTACTGCAGCGCGGAGGTGTCGACGGAGACCTGCGTGCAGAAGCGCTTGAACCCGACCGGAAGGCGGTCGCTCCAGAACACGGTCAGGTTCGGCTCGGGAGCCGGGCCCAGGTTGTAGAGCGTCTGCAGGTACCGGAACGAGGTCCGGGTGACCAGCGGGCGGCCGTCCTGGCCCATCCCGCCGATGGCCTCGGTGACCCACGTCGGGTCGCCGGAGAACAGCTCGTCGTACTCGGGCGTGCGCAGGAACCGCACGATGCGCAGCTTGATGACCATGTCGTCGATCAGCTCCTGCGCACCCTCCTCCGTCAGGCACCCGGCGGCGATGTCCCGCTGCAGGTAGACGTCGAGGAAGGTCGAGGTCCGGCCCAGCGWCATCGCCGCGCCGTTCTGCTCCTTCACCGCGCCCAGGTAGGCGAAGTAGAGCCACTGCACGGCCTCGCGCGCCGTCACCGCAGGACCCGAGATGTCGTAGCCGTAGGACGCGGCCATGACCTTGAGCTCCTGCAGGGCGCGGATCTGCTCGGCGTTCTCCTCGCGGTCCCGGATGATGCCCTCGGACGAGCGCCCGCGGTCCAGGTCGGCGCGGTCCTCGCGCTTGGCGGCGATGAGCGCGTCGACCCCGTACAGCGGGACGCGACGGTAGTCGCCGATGATCCGGCCGCGGCCGTAGGCGTCCGGCAGGCCCGTGATGAGGTGCGCGGAACGTGCCGCGCGCACGGCCGGCGGGTAGACGTCGAACACGCCGTCGTTGTGGGTCTTGYGGTACTTGGTGAAGATCTCGCCGACGATCGGGTCGGGCGCGACCCCGTAGGTCTCCAGCGCCTTCTCGACCATGCGGTAGCCGCCGTTGGGCATGATCGCGCGCTTGAGCGGCGCGTCGGTCTGCAGGCCCACGATCAGCTCGTGGTGGCGGTCGATGTAGCCCGGCTCGTGCGAGGTGATCGACGAGGGCGTGTGCGGGTCGATGTCGTAGACGCCGCGCGCGCGCTCCGCCGGGAACATCGCGGTCAGCCGCGCCCAGAGGGCCGTCGTGCGGTCCGTCGGGCCGGCGAGGAACTCCGCGTCACCGGTGTACGGCGTGTAGTTGCGCTGGATGAAGTCCCGCACGTCGATCCGGTCCGTCCACGGTCCGGTGGCGAAGCCGTACCAGGCCGGGTTCGAGGACGACTCGTGGCGCTGGTTCGCGGACAGTGTGCTGGTGGACATCTCGTGCTCCTCCGACGTAGTCGATGTCTCCACGCTACGAAGTCCGGGGGCCAGAAGCACGGGACCTAAGACCTCGCTGTGGTCAGGTCGTTCGTCCCAGGGCGGCCAGCGTGTCGCGCGCGATGTCCGCCGGGCGCAGCCTCAGCTCGGTCACCAGCTGCTCGCGGGTCGCGTGGTCCAGGAACGCCCGCGGGATGCCGAACGCCTCCACCGGGGTCCCGATGCCGGCCTCGCGKGACCGCTGTGCGAGGTGCGAGCCGAGGCCCCCGTCGATGACGCCGTCCTCGATGGTGACCACGTGGTCGTGGTCGCCGACGAGCTTGGTGAGCGCCCCCGAGACCGGCATGACCCAGCGCGGGTCGACGACCGTCACCCGCAGGCCGTGCGCGGCGAGCAGCTCGGCGGTCTCGAGCGCGGTCGGTGCCATGGCGCCGTACCCGATGACCAGCACGTGCGGCGCGTCGACGGGGCCGTCGTGCCGGGCGAGCACGTCGATGCCGTCCAGGTGGTCGATGGCCGGCACGGGGTCGACCAGCGCCCCCTTGGGGTAGCGCACGACCGTGGGGGCGTCGTCGACGTCGACCGCGGTGCGCAGGGCGTCGCGCAGCGTCTCCTCGTCGCGCGGGGCCGCGAGCCGCAGGCCGGGCACCACGCCGAGCATGGCCATGTCCCACATGCCGTTGTGGCTCGCGCCGTCGGAGCCGGTCAGCCCCGCGCGGTCGAGCACGAACGTGACGCCGGCCTTGTGCAGCGCGACGTCCATGAGCACCTGGTCGAAGGCGCGGTTGAGGAACGTCGCGTAGACGGCGACGACGGGGTGCAGGCCGCCGAACGCCATGCCGGCCGCCGACGTCGCGGCGTGCTGCTCGGCGATGCCGACGTCGAACACGCGCTCGGGGAACTCCGCGGCGAACGGCGCCAGGCCGACCGGCTGGAGCATCGCCGCCGTGATGGCGACGACGTCGGGGCGCCGGCGTCCGATGCGCAGCAGCTCGTCGGCGAACACGCTGGTCCACTCGAACCGCGACGGCGCCACGGGCAGACCGGTCTCGGGGTGGATCTTGCCGACCGCGTGGAACCGGTCCGCGACGTCCTGCTCGGCCGGGACGTACCCGCGGCCCTTCTCGGTGATGACGTGCACGATCACGGGACCGCCGAACGCCTTCGCGTTGCGCAGCGCCCGCTCGACCGCCTGCACGTCGTGCCCGTCGACGGGGCCGACGTACTTGATGCCGAGGTCCTCGAACATGCCCTGCGGGACCAGCACGTCCTTGAGGCCCTGCTTCATGCCGTGCAGCGCGTCGTACGTCATCCGTCCCGGCGGTCCCGACTTCCGCAGAGTCCGCTTGCCCCACGACAGCACGTTCTCGTAGCCGCGGGTGGTGCGGAGGGTGTCGAGGTGGTGGGCGAGCCCGCCGATGGTCGGCGCGTAGGAGCGGCCGTTGTCGTTCACGACGACGACGAGCCGGCGGTCCTGGCCGGCGGCGATGTTGTTGAGCGCCTCCCAGGCCATGCCGCCCGTCAGAGCGCCGTCGCCGATCACCGCGACGACGTGCCGGTCCGCGCGGCCCTGCAGCTGGTTCGCCTTCGCGATCCCGTCGGCCCAGCTCAGGGCCGTCGACGCGTGCGAGTTCTCGACGACGTCGTGCTCCGACTCGGCGCGGCTGGGGTAGCCCGAGAGGCCGCCCTTGCTGCGCAGCCGGGAGAAGTCGCGGCGGCCCGTGAGCAGCTTGTGCACGTAGGCCTGGTGGCCGGTGTCGAACACCATGGTGTCCAGCGGCGACTCGAAGACCCGGTGCATCGCGATCGTGAGCTCCACGACGCCGAGGTTCGGACCGAGGTGCCCACCGGTGCGCGAGACCTGGTCGACCAGGAACGCGCGGATCTCGGCGGCGAGGTCGTCGGCCTGGCGCGAGGTGAGCCGGCGCACGTCGTCCGGGGAGCTGATGTGGTCGAGCTGACCCATGGTGGTGCCACCTCCTCCGGTGTGCGGCGACGATGCCGCACGGTGCGGACGCCGAAAGCTGTGCCCACACTGTAGGCC
>NZ_JBFULZ010000083.1:0-16265 GCF_054049635.1 Cellulomonas sp. P5_C6
GCGCCGAGCTCCGCGAACGTCAGCGGCTCGGCCGTCGGCACGTGCCAGCCCCGGCCCCATGCGGCCGGCGTGCTCCCGGCGGCGGCGAGCGCGCGGCCGAAGTCGGGCAGGTACGTCCAGCTGTGCGGCTGGTCCACCGCGACGACCGGGCGCACGACCTTGCAGGCCCGCAGGGGTTCGACGAACCGGGGGCCCGCGTGCGCCTGGGCGTCGGCGAGCGGCCCGAGGTAGTCGGCGCCGCGCACCTCCGTCACGCGGAGCTCCCCGGCGTCGTGCCGGCGCACCGCCTCGCGCCACATCTGTGCGCGGACCGCGCCCTTGGTGTCGGTGGCGCGCAGCGGCGAGTCCTCGCGCATCACCGCGCCGTCCGTCGCGTAGCCGTAGAGGTTGCCGGCGCTGACCAGCACCGCGCCGGTGCGGGCGGCGGTGTCGAGCAGCGAGGTCCACAGCGGCGGCCAGTCCGTGGCCCAGCGGTGGTAGGCGGGGTTGGCGCAGTTGTAGAGGACGTCGGCCCCGCGGGTGGCCGCGGTGAGGGCGGCGACGTCGGTGGCGTCGAGGGCCGCGTGCGTGATCCCGCCTCCGGAGGTCCCGCCCGAGCGGCTGAGCACGAGGACGTCCGCACCCTCGGCGGCGAGCTGCCGGGCGAGCGTGGTGCCGACCGCACCCTTGCCGAGGATCACGTGACGGGTCATGGCGAGGCTCCTTGGTCCGGAACGAGAGCGGTGCTCTCTGTTGTGAGCAATGCTCGCACTACTCCGACCCGAAAGCAAGAGCACTGCTCTCTGTGGTGATCGGTGCTCGCGGAACGCGTCCCGAGACGGCACACTGACGTCGTGACCGAGCAGATCGAAGCCCCCCGCGTCCCCGCCTCGGCCCGCGAGCGCGCGCGCGCCGAGGTGATGGCCGAGCTGCTCGCCGCTGCCCGGGCCCGGCTCGAGGCCGAGGGGTCGGCGGGCCTGAGCCTGCGCGCGATCGCCCGGGACCTCGGCATGGCGTCGTCGGCGGTCTACCGCTACGTCCCGTCCCGGGACGCCCTGCTCACGCTGCTCATCGTCGAGGCCTACGACGCCGTCGGGGAGGTCGCCGAGTCCGCAGCCGCGGCGGCCCGCGCGGCCGGGTCGGACCCCGCGCAGGTGTGGCTCGAGGTCGCCCGGGCCGTCCGACGGTGGGCGCTGGACCAGCCCTACTCGTTCGAGCTCATCTACGGCACGCCCGTGCGCGGGTACCGGGCGCCCGACGACACCGTGCGGTCGGCCCTGCGGATGTGGGGCGTCATCGTCGGTCTGCTCATGGAGGCGTACCACCGCGGGCAGCTCGACCCCACCGGCCCGGACTTCGACCCCGCCGGCCGGATCGCGCCCGAGGTGTACGGCTACGCCGGGTGGGACGACCCGGACGCGGTCCCGGTCGAGCTGGTGCGCGTGGCGGCCCGCTCCGCGACGCTCTTCACGTCGCTGGTCGGCGCGATCTCGGTGGAGCTGTTCGGCCACCTGCACCGCGTGGCCGGCGACTACGCCGCGCTGTTCGACGTCACCATCGGCACCGCAGCCGCCGGCGTCGGCCTGCACGTCGACCTGCTCAAGTAGGCGCCCCGCCGGGCCGACACAGTCCTGGTGAACGGGTGGATCGAGCGGCAGTGGTTCGGCGGCCGCGCCGCGGTCGAGCGGTGGCGGGGGCAGCGGGCGGTGCGGGCTCACGAGCGCCGACCCGTGATCACCGTCCACGTTCGTGAGCAGGTCGCGGTGCCGCGCTCCGCGGCGGAGCTCTGGGCGTTCGTCACCGACCCCGCCAACGATCGCGAGCTGCTCGGCCCGCAGCACGTCCGGTCGTTCACGGTGCCGGGCACCCCGCGCGACGAGGTGGGCGAGATCGGGTGCGTCGTGGTGCGGCTCTCGGACGGCGCCTGGCGGGGCGTCCTCTCGCAGACCGTGGAGCGGGTGGAGGGCCTGCGGCTCGTCGTGCGCTCCCTGAGCGACACGCACGACCGCGTCGACGCGGTCACCGTCGCGGACGGCCTGCTGACCTGGGAGGTCACCGCCGACACGCACCCCGAGGGCGCCGACGCGATCCGCGCGGGCCTGGCCGAGCACGTCGGTCGCTGCGTGGCGCTCCTGGCGGGCGAGGCCCTGTCGCACCCCGTCACGACGTACGAGCGGCGGTGCGGTGACGCGAGCACGTTGGTCGACCTCGAGGTCACCGCCGCCCTCGACGTCCGGCACTCGCCGCAGGATGCCTGGGCGGTGGTGGGCGACGCGGCGGCTGTCGCGCTCGAGACGAACGACCCGACCGCGGTCAGCTTCACCGTGCCCGGGTCGCGCCGCGACGAGGTGGGCGAGCTGGTCTGCGTGATCCAGGAGACCGCCGCCGGAGGGCGGATGGCGACGTTCCAGCAGGTCGTCGGGCGCACGCCCGGCCGGTCGATCGTGTACCGCGGGTTGTCGGCCGTCGCCGAGCACGCGTGGGAACGGGAGGTCTGCGTCGACCCCGCACCCGGGGGTGCCCGCCTCAGCAGCCGGGTGCGCGTCCCCGTGCACGAGCGGAAGCGCTCCGCGACCAGGTACGCGTTCACCCGGGGCGCGGAGCGCTACCTCGCCGTGATCGCCGACGAGATGCGCGCACCGGCCTAGGGCCGACCGGGTGACGCGCCCTCACGGGCCCCCGACAGCCTCAATGGGTGCGGGTGATGTGTCGATGACCTCTGCAGCGCGCGGCCCGCGGGGGCTGCCCGACCCGAGCCCCAGGAGTGTCGTGAGCAACCAGGACCCGTACCAGCAGCCGGGCGCGGCCGGATGGCAGCCCGGGCCCTACACCGCGCCCGCTCCGCAGCCGGCCTACCCGGCGGCCCCGCAGGCTGCCTACCCGCAGGCCCAGGGGCACCCGAGCTTCGCACCGTACGGCGCAGCAGCGCCCCAGGACGGCTACCCGGCGGCGGCGCCGCAGTACGGCTACCCCGCGGCCCCGCAGTACGGCGCCCCGCAGTACGGCGCGCCGGCGTACGGCTACACGCCCGCACCCTTCGGTGTCGCGCCCACCTACGCCCACTGGGGTCTGCGCGTCGGTGCGTTCCTGCTCGACCTGCTCTCGCTCATCCCGTACTGGACCGGCTCCGCCATCAACTCCGCCACGTCGACGTCGGGGTACGACCTGTCCGGCAACGTGACGAGCCAGATGTCGTCCACCGGTCTGGCGGCGCTGGTGATCGGCATCGCGATCTCGCTGGGCCTGTGGGTGTGGAACCGCGGCTTCCGGCAGGCCCGGACCGGGCAGTCGTGGGGCAAGAAGGTCGTCGGCCTGCAGCTGGTGCTGGAGTCGACGGGCGAGCACGTCGGCGTGTGGCGGGCGCTGCTGCGCGACCTCGCCCACTGGTTCGACTGCTGGGTCCTGGGCCTCGGCTTCTGGTTCCCGCTGTGGGACGCGAAGCGCCAGACGTTCGCCGACAAGCTGGCCAAGACGGTCTCCGTCAAGTGACCACGCCTCCCGGCTGGTACGACGACCGCGCGACCCCCGGGGTCCTGCGGTGGTTCGACGGCGCCGGGTGGACCCCGCACACCGTCCCCCTGCCGCCCGCCCCGGGCACCGTGCTGACGGCTGCCTGGCCGCCGGCTCCCGCGGGCGACGCCGGTGACAACGGGCCGAACCACACCCTGCACTGGCTGATCCCCGTCGGCCGGTCGTGGGAGTCGATCCTGGCCGGCTACCTGGGCCTGGCGGCGCTGGCCATCTGGGTCCTCGGACCGGTGGCGATCGGGCTCGGCGTGCTCGCGCTGCGGCGTGCCCGCACCGGCGGGCACGGGTCGGGCCGTGCGTGGTTCGCGATCGTCGGGGGCGTGCTGGGCTCGCTCTTCGGGATCCTCTATCTGGTCAACGCCGCGGCGTAGGCGGCGCGGACGACACCCTCGGCGGCCTTGCCGAACATGCAGTAGTCGTCGTCCGACGCCGCCGCGGCCTCGTCGTAGAGCCGGGCCGGCCAGTCCCAGAGCATGAAGCCGCGGACCCAGTCGCGCCGCGCGCACGCCGTGAACGCCGCCCGGTACCAGTCGACCTGGGCCTGTTCGCTGGGTGCGCCCTCGAGGGCCCAGTCGTTGGGCAGCGCGGGGGAGCCGACGCGGCTCGGGCAGCCCGCCTCCATGAAGAAGAACGGCTTGCCGTGCGCGGCGACCGCGGGTTCGATCCGGTCCAGCTGGTTCTCCCAGTCGTGCTCCGGGTAGTAGCCCGAGGACGAGATGACGTCGACCGCGTCCCACCAGCCGACGTGGTCCTCCTGGTACTTGTCGCAGTTGTAGGTGACCAGCCCGGGGTAGACCGCACGGACCTGCGCGACCAGCGCGCGCCACTCGGCCTCGCGGCGGTCCGACTGCACCATCTCGCAGCCGATGCAGAGCATCTCGGCGCCCTCGTCGGCCGCGATCCGGGCGTGGTGGACGATGAACTCGGTGTAGGCGGTGAACCACTGGGACCAGGTGGGCTCCGGCGGCACGTCGACGTCGAAGAAGTTGATGTGGGCCCGCCACGTGCCGTTGCGGACGTTGACCACGGGCTTGAGGCAGACCTTGAGGCCGCGCTGCTTGGCGGCCCGGACGGCCCACCGGACCTCGTCGTCGGTGACCGTCGGCTCGTCGCGGAAATGGATCTCGGTCGACTGGGCGGTGTCCTGCAGGGCGCCGAAGGTGATCGCGGTCCAGGTCACGCCGAGGCGCTCGACCATGAGGTCCATGGACCGCTCCGCGTCGGGGCCGCCCCACGTGCCGCGCACGCCCGTCCAGCCCCACGTCATGCCGGCCACGTAGTCGAGCTGCGTCGCGTCATCGCTCACGGGAGGGAGCGTACGGCACTTTCTTCACTCGGTGAAGAAAGAAGTCACGCGCTCATCAGCCGGTCGCTGACCGCGAGGGTCACCCGGCGCGGGGAGATCCGGGCGAACGTCGCCGTCAGCCGGTTGGTGCGGCCGGACACGATGCTGGCCGGGGTCCGCCGGCGGTCGAGGGCGCGCATCGCCAGCCCGACCACGTCGGCGGCCTCCTGCATCCGGCCGAGCTGCGCGTCGCGACCGGCGACGTCGAAGAACTCCGTCCGGGTGGCGCCGGGCGAGAGTGCGAGGACGCGCAGGCCGGACGGGCGCAGCTCGGCACTCAGCGCCTCGGTGAACGAGAGCACGAACGCCTTCGTCGCGCCGTAGACGGCCAGGTGCGGGGTCGGCTGGTACGCCGCCGTGCTCGCGATGTTGACCAGCGCGCCCCGGCCCTCGAGCAGGTCCGGCAGGAACTCGCGTGTGAGGTCGACCAGCGCGGCGACGTTGAGCTGGACCATGTCCGCGCCGATGGTGGGGTCGGTGTCGGCGAGGTCGCCGAAGTGCCCGAAGCCGGCGTTGTTGACCAGGGTGTCGACGTGCACACCGTCGAGCTCGGCCCGCAGCTTGCCGGCCGCGCCCGGCGCCGTGAGGTCGGCCGGGAGCACGCGGACCTGCGCGCCGTGCTGCGCGCGGATCCTGGTGGCCAGGTCCTCGAGGCGGTCGGCGCGGCGGGCCACCAGCACGAGGTCGGCGCCGCGGGCGGCGAGCTGGTGGGCGAACTCGGCGCCCAGGCCCGAGCTGGCGCCGGTGACGAGGGCGGTGGTGCCGTGGTGATCCATGCGAGCCAAAGTAGGCGCCGTCATCATTGTTGTCAACGACAACATCTGGTTAGGATGCTCGCATGCACCCCGCCGCCGACGTCGTCGTGCCCCCTGCTCAGCGGACCTACCACCACGGCAACCTGCGGGCCGAGCTGCTGGACCGCGCCGAGAGGACCCTGGCCACCGACGGCGTCGACGCTCTCTCGCTGCGCGCTCTCGCCCGCGACATCGGCGTCAGCCACGCGGCACCTGCGCGGCACTTCCGCGACCGGCAGGCACTGCTCGACGCCCTCGCGATCGACGGGTTCGAGCGGCTGAACGGCGCGATGCACGCTGCGGCGTCGGGGGACGCACCGCTGCGCGACCGGTTCCTGAGGGTGGGGTCCGCGTACGTGGAGTTCGCGACGGCGCACGCGCCGCTGCTCGGGCTCATGTACGCGCACAAGCACTCGTCGGAGGCGCCCGACGAGCTGGTCCAGGCGGGGCACGGGAGCCTCGCCGTGGCGGTCGCGCTGGTGGTCGAGGGGCAGGCGGCCGGCGAGATCCGGGCCGGCGACCCCGTGCGACTGGCTCAGCTCGCGTTCGCGACCGTGCACGGGCTCGCCGCGCTGGCCGCCGGCGACCTGCTGGACGGGACGCCGCTGGACGAGATGGTCGAGCTCGCGGCCGACGGGCTCTGGCGGGCCCTACGCGCCTGAGCCCTCGTGCATCCAGGGCGTGTACGTCAGCCCGACCAGCAGGCCCTCGGGACTCTGCAGCCGCGCCGTCGTCTGCCCCCAGGGCTCCTCGGTGGTCTCCTTGAGCAGCCGGTGGCCCTTGGCCAGCAGCTCGGCGACGCCCGCGGCCACCGCCTGCACCGACGCGAGGTCGAACTCGATCCACGCCTGCGGCGTCGGGACGTCCGCAGGCCACTCGGAGCTGCCGAACGTCGACTCTGCGGCCTGCGCGAGCGGCCAGAGCGCGAACGCCCGGACGCCCGCGAGGTCGTCGTTGGTGAGGTACCCCGGCGCGGGCTCCTCCAGCGTGATCCCCAGGCCGTCCCCCCAGAACGCGCGCGCGGCGCCGCCGTCCCGCGTGATGGGTCCGAAGCCCGCGACGAACTCGATGTCCATGCCGACCGACGCTAGCCGCGGCCTCCGACATCGCGCGCGCGGAGCAGCACCGCATCGAGCATCGCCGGGGTGAGCCGGCCGGTGAAGGTGTTCTGCTGGCTGACGTGGAAGCAGCCGAGCACCACGAGCTCGGCGCCGTCGGGACCGGACAGCACGAGCTCGACCCCGTGGCCGAACTTCGGCCGCGGCCGCGGGACCGCCCAGCCCTGCTCGGCCAGCGTGGTCAGCAGCGTCTGCCACCCGAACGCCCCGAGCACGACAACGACCGAGGGCCGGACCAGCGCCAGCTCCCGGCCGAGGAACGGGCCGCACGTGCGGCGCTCCTGCGGGGTCGGGTCGTTGGCCGGCGGGGCGCAGCGCACCGGGGCCGTCACCCGGATGTCCGTGAGCACGAGGCCGTCGTCGCGGGCGGTGGACATGGGCTGGTTGGCGAAGCCGGTGCGGTGCATGGCCGCGAACAGGAAGTCGCCCGAGCGGTCGCCCGTGAACATGCGGCCGGTGCGGTTGGCGCCGTGCGCGGCCGGGGCGAGGCCGACGACGAGCACCCGCGCGTGGGGGTCGCCGAACCCCGGCACCGGGCGCGCCCAGTACGTCTCGTCGCGGAAGGCCGCCCGCTTCTCGACGCCGACCCGCTCCCGCCAGGCGACCAGCCGCGGGCACGCGCGGCAGGTGGGCACGACGGCGTCGAGCGCGGCCAGGTCGGTCGCGCTCGCGGCGGCGCGCACGACGTCGTCCGGCGTCGTCGGCACGCCGGACCCGGTCATCAGAGGGTCGCGACCCAGCGGGCGCGGCGGACCACCTCGGCGGCTACCACGCCGGCGGCCCGGGTGGCACGCGCGTCGCGGTCGGGAGCGGGGAGAACCCCGCCGGCGGCGAGCGCGCGGCTGCGGGGAAGGGCCAGCACGTTCGCCGGGTGCTCGCGCGCGGCGAGCCCCGGCCCGGACACGGCCACCGGCACGACGAGCGCGCGTCGGTCCAGGCCGGGCGACCGGGGAGCCAGCGCCTCGAGCGCCCGCGTCGCCGCCGCCAGCCCTGCCGAGTGGCTCGCGCAGACCACGACGACGACCGCGGACGGGTCCTCGAGGGCCGGGCTGTCGGCGGCGAGCGCGTGCGGTCCCAGGTCGTGCACGACCACCTGGCCCCCGGTGCGCGACGAGGCCGCGCGGGCGTGCAGGGTGCCTCCCGAGTGGTCGAGCAGTCCGCAGCGGCCGGGCGCGGCGGCGTCGAGCGCGCGCCAGACCAGCGCCGCCACGGTCGTCGTGCCGACGCCCCCGGCCACGCCGGCGACGACCACGCGCGTGCCGTCGGGCACGGGGCCGGTCAGCCAGCGGTGGGCCTCGGGGGCCAGCAGGTCGAGCGTCATTCGCCGTCCTGGACCACGCAGAGGCCACCCAGGCGGGCGGTCATCTCCTGCACGATCGCCAGCCCGGTGCGGGAGTCGTCGACCGTCCACGGGACCAGCGCCTCGACCCACCACAGCGGCCGGCCGTCGGTCGCCCACACCGGCAGCGGGTGGACGCCGGGCAGCAGCCGGCGGATCTCGGCGACGTTGTCCACCTGCAGCGGCTGGTGCAGGCTCAGCACCGCGCGGCCGTCACCGTCGTCGGACCGGACCACCTGGTGCACCGCGCCGCCGTTCAGCGTGCGCAGCCCGAGCTCGGGGTCGACGGCCGCGCCGGCCTCGATCAGGGCGCGGGCGTCGGGCGGGGTCGGGCTGAGCACGACGATCTCACGGGGCACCGAGCACCTCCGGGGTGTGAGCGACCTGGACGAGGGTGGGCCGCTCGCCGCGACGGAGCAGGCGCCCGCGGCCGGCGGGGAGCTGCTCGGCGTACGTGCCGGGGAAGACCTGGCCCTCGGACCGCTCGCCGGCCATGAGCAGCCCGCTGCCGCCCGTGTCCCGCAGCGCCTGGAGCACCGGGTCGTACAGCGCGCGGGTCGCCCCGGCGACCGGCCGCGTGAGCAGCACGTGCAGGCGCAGGTCACGGGCGGCGGGCAGGTGCGCGAGCAGGGGGCGCAGGGGGTCGGTGCCGCCCGAGGCGAGGATGTCGTAGTCGTCGACCACGACGACGATCCGCGGTCCGCTGGTCGCGCCGTCGGTCCGCTTGGCCAGCTCCGCGGCGACCGCCGTCGACAGCTGCAGCGCGAGCGGGCCGCTGGTGGCCCGGCCGCCCAGGTACTCCTCGGGGCAGAGGTCCGCCAAGCCGCCGCGGGGGTCGAACAGAGCGACCACCAGCTCGTCGGGTGTGGCCCGCTCGACCAGGCCGGCGACGATCGTGCGCAGGAGCGTGGTCTTGCCGCACCGCGGGTCGCCGAGCACCAGCAGGTGCTGGTCGCGGCCGGCCAGGTCGAGCAGGAACGGCGTCATGGTGTCCTGGCGCAGGCCCACGGGCACCAGGTCGGGCTCGTCGAGCGCGTCCGGCAGCTCRGCGGGGTCGAGGTCGTCGGGGAGCTGGCGGATGGGGGGAGCGGCCGGGCCGGCCCACTGCTGGGCGGTGCCGGCGGCCAGCGCCTGCAGCGCCGCACCGACCTCGTCGACGTCCCCGTCGGCGAGCAGCGGGAGCGCCACCTGCGCGAACACGGAGTCGTCGGTGAGCACGCGGCCCGGCTGGTCGGCGCGCAGGGTCGCCGCGAGCTTGCGCGCCACGGTGGAGTCGGCCGGGTCGTTGAGCCGCAGCTCGATCCGGGTGCCCACCAGCGGCTGCGCGGCCATCCGCAGCTCGTTCCAGCGGGTCATCGTCGCGACGACGTGCACCCCGAAGCCCGAGCCGCGGGCGAGCAGGTCCGCGAACGGCTCGTCCAGCTCCTCGAAGTCCGAGCGCAGCGCGCCGACGCCGTCGACCAGCAGCACGACGTCCGCGGCGGCCAGCTCGGGCGTGCGCCCCGCGGCGTGCTCGGAGCGCAGCATGGCCAGGGAGTCGATGCCGTGGTCCGCGAACACCTTCTCGCGCAGCGCGAGCATGCCGTGCAGCTCCTCGAGCAGCCGTCGCAGCCGGTCGCGGCTGGCGCGGGTGGCGACGCCGCCGACGTGCGGGAACCCCTCGATGCGCGCGAGCCCACCCCCGGCGAGGTCCATGCCGTAGACGGCGACCTGGCGGGGCGTGTGCGTAAGGGCCAGGCCCGCTGCGAGCGTCCAGAGCAGCGTGGTCCGGCCCGTCTGCGGGGCGCCGATGATGGCGACGTGGCCGCCGGCGCGCGTGAGGTCCAGCAGCCACGGCTCCTGCTGCTGCTTGGCCGGGTCGTCCCGCAGGCCCATCGGCACGGTGAGGTGTCCGTGCTGCGTGCCGAGCACCCGGCCCAGCGGCAGGCGCGACGGCAGCGGCGGCAGCCACACCGGCCGGGTCGGCGTCGCCAGGCCCGACAGCTGCCCGACGATCACGTCGACCATCGAGGCGCCCACCGACGGCCGGACCAGCTCGACCTCGCCGGCGCCCGACGTCTCGAGGCCGTTCGCGGCGAGCACCCCGTGGTGCACGGGCAGCAGGAGCGGCCGGTGCAGCTCGTCGTCGACCTCGGGCTCGGGGACGGCCTCGGAGCGCACGGGGCCGGACACGTAGCCGGCGCGGAACCGCTGGTAGACCGTCGTGTCGACCTTGAGGTACCCGTAGCCCGGCACCGCCGGCAGGTGGAACGCGTCCGGCGTGTCCAGGACGACCGTGCTCTCGGCCTCGGAGAACGTGCGCAGGCCGATCCGGTACGACAGGTAGGTGTCGAGGCCCCGCAGCCGRCCCGACTCGATGCGCTGGCTGGACAGCAGCAGGTGCATGCCGATGGAGCGGCCGATGCGCCCGATGGTGAGCAGCAGGTCGACGAAGTCGGGGTCGGCGGTGAGCAGCTCGCCGAACTCGTCGATGACCAGCAGCAGGTGCGGCAGCGGGGGCAGGTCGGGCTGCTGGGTGCGCAGCTCGCGGTAGTGGGTGATCGACGGCGAGCTGCCCGCGTCGCGCAGCACCTGCTGGCGGCGGACCACCTCGCCGGCGATGCTCGCGCGCGCCCGCTCGGTCAGCCCGGCGTCGTCGGCGAGGTTGTCGATGATCCCGGCGACGTGCGGCAGCGACGCGAAGGGGGCGAACGCGGCGCCGCCCTTGTAGTCGACGAGGATCATCGACAGGTCCTCGGGCGGGTGCGTGATGGCCAGCGCGGCCACCAGGGTGCGCAGCATCTCCGACTTGCCCGAGCCGGTGGCACCCACGCACAGCCCGTGCGGGCCCATGCCCAGCTGCGCGGACTCCTTGAGGTCGAGCAGGAGCGCGGCGCCGGTGTCGTCGACGCCGATGGGGACCCGCAGGAAGTCGCGCGTGGACCGGGCCGCCCAGGTGCGGCCGACGTCGATGGCGGTGACGTCCGCGACGCCCAGCAGCTCGTCGGTGCCGATCGCGGCCGCGGGTCCGCCGGCGCCCACCGAGTCGAGGGTCAGCCGCAGCGGGGCCAGCGCGCGCAGGAGGCCCGTGGCCAGGGCGACCGGCACGTCGTCGACCGTCGCCGTCACCGGGACCGGGTCCGGTGCGCGCAGGTCCTCGACGGTCACCGCGCCGTCGTCGTCGACCGTGAGGCGCAGGGCGGTGTCCGACGGCTCGTGGAGGCGGTCGGCCAGCAGGTGCACGACGGTGACGCCGAGGTCCGCCAGGYCGAGCGCGGCGTCGACCGGCGGCAGCACCCCGGCGACGTCCCCGTGCCCGTCCGCCAGCACCAGCAGCCGCGACTCGTACGCGGCGCCGGCGGTGACCCCGGAGCCGCCGCGCATCACCCGGGCGGCGGCCTGCGCGCGGTCCACCAGGCCGGGGCCGACGACGCGCACGAGCCCCGGGAGGTCCGCCGCCACCCGCCGGGCCGACACGGGGCCGTCGAACAGGGCGTCGTCGACGAGGTGCGGGACGGCGCCCAGCCACGCCCAGTCGTCCGCCCGGTCGGCCGGGAACGCCGCGGCAAGCTGCAGGTCGTCGGGGGCGTGCAGGGCGGTCGCCTGCACGGTCAGTGCGCGGACCACGGCAAGCCCGGCCGCGCGGGGGCCGATGACGGCGACCTCGCCCACCCGGTCCAGCGCCACGGTGATCGGCATCTGCGGCACGGTCGAGTGCCGGACGCGCACGGCCTCCGCCTCGGCCGCCATCGCGGCGTCGAACGGCTGCGTCGGGTTGGGGTCCTGCGGCACGACGAGGTCGAACCAGGGCCGGTCGCCGGAACCGACCCGGAGGTCGAGGAAGTCGGGGTCCGTCCGGCGGCGCTCCCAGCGGCGCTCCGGGTCGCGCACCACGTCGACCAGCGCGACCGGGTCCGGGTGCACCGTGCGCGCCGCGTCCCGGGCGTCGCGCTCGGCCTCCCGCAGGTCCGCGCGCAGGCCCTCGAGGTAGTCCAGGTACCGCTCGCGCTGGAGCCGTCGGCCCCGCGAGGCCGTCCCGCGGTGGCTCAGCGCCATGCCGACGCCGCCGACCAGGGCCACGACCAGCACCATCACGCCGACCAGCACGAACAGGGGGTTGCCGCGCAGCACCAGCATCATGGTCATCGACCCGACCGCGCCCACCACCGGGAACAGCGACTGCAGCCCGGCACCGCCGGCGGCGTCGTTCATCTGCGGCGGGGCGGCGACCGGGACGTCCGGCGGCGAGGCGAGGGGCCGGACCACGCGGGCCGGGCGGTGGACCAGCGTGCGCGTCATGCCGCGTCCCCCGCGGTGAGGGCGGCGTGCGGGTCGCAGGCGAGCGCCAGCAGCTGGGCGCCGAGGGTGGAGAAGGCCGTCCGCACGCTGGTGCCGGGCGACCAGGTGCCGGCGCCGAGGGTCACGTCGTGCGGCACGGTCTGCACGAGCACGCCCGGCAGCGCGGCGCGGGCGGGGACGTCCGACGGGCCACCGGTCCCGCCGACGTCGACGAGGACGAGCACCACCGCGGGTGCGCGGTGCTCGGCGGCGGCGACCCGGGCGGCCAGGGCGACGCCGCGCTCGGCATCGGCCCGGTCGGCCCGGGCGACGACGGCGACGACGTGGTGGTCGCCGGCGATCACGTCGAGCTCGTMGCTGCCGCGGGTGCCCCAGTCGGTGAGCACGACGTCGAAGAACCGGCCCACGGGGTCCACCACCTCGCGCCACGTGCGCGGGTGCGGCGGCCAGGGTGCCGACGCCGACCCGTCGCCCAGCACCGCGAGGCCGGCGGGYGTGCGGGGGAGCGCCCCGCGGGCCTGGTCGGCTCGGGCGATGCCCGTGGTCCGGGCGCGACCGGACGACCAGGCGAGGGGGTCGTCGATCCGGCAGGCGGCCGCGAGCGACGCGGGCCCGTGCGCGGCGTCGACCGCCAGCACGCCGGCGGGCCGCCGACCGGCCAGGACGGACGCGACCCCCGCGGTCGTCGTCGTCGCGCCCGCTCCACCGTGGGCCTGCACGACGGCGACCCGGCGGCTGGTCGAGACGGGTCGGCGCAGCCCCTCGTCGGCGGCGACCAGGTCACGGGCCACGGCCGTCGACCCGGCGAACCCCAGTCGGAGCACGTCGCGGACCTGCATCAGAACGTGCCCAGCAGGTCGCCGTAGACACCGAACACCCCGAGCGCGACGGGCAGGACGGCCACCACACCCACCAGCTCGGCCAGGTCTCCGAACCGGCGCAGGCGGGCGCGCTGCTGCCCGGACGGGTTCCAGCCGGCGACGACCGCGCCCAGCAGGGCGACGCCCAGCGTCATCGCGACGACCGTCCACGGCTCGTCGGCACCCCACGGCCCCAGGGCGCCGACGGTGAGCGGGACCGCGACGGCGACCCAGAGCGCCACGGCCTGCGTGCTCAGCGGGAGGCTGCGCGTCCGCAGGGCCACGACGGCCAGCACGATGCCCGCGAGCAGCGTCGCCGCGCCGTCGCCGGACGCGATCAGGCCCGTGCACGAGATAGCGACCGCCGCGGCGACGGCCACCGCGCTCCAGGTCAGGCCGCGGTACGCCTCGTCCAGGGTCAGCCGGACGCGCGTGCGCCGGGGTGCCGCCCCGTCGAGGGCGGCGTCGTCGAGGCCCGTCAGGCCCGACGTGGTCATGGCCCACCACGGCAGCAGCCCGCACGCCACGACCGCGACCACGGCGACGGCCGTGTCGGCGTGGAGCGCGGGGACCAGCGCGACGAGCAGCAGGTGGAGCCCGGTCAGCAGCGCACCGGCGGCGGCACCGGCGAGCGCGCCGCGGTCCCGTCGGCCGACGCCGATCCCGGCGCCGAGCGCCACCCACGCGAGCAGGATCCCGGCGAGGACGCTCTCGAGCGGGCCCGACTCCAGCAGCACCGCGAGCGGGACCGCGCAGCCCACCGCCAGCGCCAGGGTCACCAGGCCGGCGTACCGGCGCCCGGCGCGGCCCAGCCCGGCGCTCGCGGCGAGCAGGACCAGGACGGCCAGCCCGACGGTGAGCGCGCCGGTCGCGGCGTCCACGTGGCCGGCGGCGACCACCCCGCTGATCGCGACCGCGAGCCCCGCGCCGGTGGCGGCGACGGCCTGCCGCGTGCCCACGGTCCAGCGGCCCGCGCGGGAGCGCAGCTCCTCGGCCGTCGCGTCCGTCACGTCCGCGACCTCGGGCGGCGGGGGTGCGGCCGCCGCGCGCACGACGCGCAGCACCTCGCCGTCGGCGAGGCCCTGGGTGGCCGGGTCCAGCGCGAGGTCCACCTGGTCGCCGGTGACCCGCACGAGGGCGACGGCCTGCGGCGAGAGGTGCGGGGCCTCGCCCAGCAGCTCGAGCAGCTGCGGGAGCATCGCCGCGACGCCCTCGTCGGAGGGCACGACGACCTCGGCACGGCGCGCGGAGCCGACGAGCGTCAGCCGGGTGAACGTGCTCACGGGGTCCCCCCGGTCGACGTGGGCGTGACGGTGCTGCCGACGCCGCGCAGCGAGCCGCTGTGCGCCTGCACGAAGGAGTAGCCGGCGCAGCCCGCGCAGAGCAGGGCGGCGACCACCGTGCTGCCGACGAACCGGCGCACGTTGTCGTTGGTGGTGCGGCGGTCGCGCAGGTCGCCGTGCAGGAACGCAGCCCGGAGCCGGACCCGGTGCACCTTGACCGACTCCAGCAGGATCGCGTCAGGGTCGCGGGCCATCGAGCACCTCCTCGAGGGGTCCGCCGGCGCCCATCGCGCGCCGCACGTTGTCGTGCCCGATCGCGTCGAGCACCGCCTGCAGCGCGGGCCACCCGTCGCGCTCGAGGGTGCCCAGCGGGAAGTACAGGCCCGGCACGCGCGGCCGACCCACCACCCGGGCACCCAGCCGGGCCGCGAGCTCCTCGACCGACAGGCCCAGCTCGCGCACCCCGGGCGGCCCGAGCAGGAGCCCGAGCGGCACGGGCGGCCCCTCGAGCACCGACGGGAACGTGAGGTCCCGCCGCCCGTGCCGGCCCATGACCAGCCCGAACAGTGGCATCTGGTGCGCGGCCAGGGCGGCGAACGCCGACGGCAGCGAGTCGATCGCGGTCCGGGCCTGGGCGCTGCCCGGCTCGCCCACGCCGACCAGCAGCTGCGTCGTCTCCTCCAGGCCGTTCTCGGTGCGCGCAGCTCGCAGGGTGCCGACGAGGGGCCGCTCCGGCGTCCCCGCGACCATCACCACGGTCTCGTCCGGCATCCGCCCCCGGGCCAGCTCCGTCAGACGCGCGCGGTCCCATGCGATCACCGCGGGCTCGTGCGGCCCCCACCCGCTGGGCGCGGCGCCCGTGAGCTCGCGGGCGAAGAGCTCTGCGGTGGCCCCCAGCAGCGTCGTGTCGGCGGCCTTGTGCCGCACGGACTGCGAGATCACCAGCTGCACGGACTCGGCCGGCACGGGCCGCAGGAACCGGACCGCGACGTCGTCGGCGTGCTGCAGCGGCGAGCGGTCGGCGGCGTCCGCGACCGACTCCAGGCGTCGCCCGTCGATCCCGTCGCGCAGAGTCCCGTCGATCCCGCGCACCACCCACCGGCCCCCGGCGTCTCGCAGGGCCTCGCGCAGCGGGTACGTCAGCCGCGTGACCTCGTCGCTCACCAGCGCGACCGTGCGGCCCGCCGCTGACGCCGTGACCAGCAGGTCCGCGCGTGCGGCGCTGAGGTAGGCGATCTCGGCGCGGGTCTCGCTGGCGACCACCGTGCCCGCCGAGGCGTCGATGGCCGGGTGCGGTGCCGTCACGCGCCCACCGGCCCGTCGACGACGAACGCCTGCTCGCCGAAGTGCACCGTCGTGCCGGCCGTCAGGGCCTCCTCGCCCCCGGGCGGCAGGAGCGTGCGCGCGCCGCCGTGCGTGGAGACCGAGGTGCCGTTGGTCGAGCCGCGGTCCGCCACCCAGAGCGTGCGGCCGTCCCAGCGCAGCGAGGCGTGCGTCTTGGAGACCGAGCGCGTCAGGTCGATCAGCGGGACCAGCTGGTCGGCGACCTCGCCCTGCGCCGGCTCCGGGTTGCGCCCGACCAGGGTCAGACCGGTGACCTCGAGGCGGGCGCCGTCGGGTGCGACCAGGAGCATGCCGCTCGCCGTGGGCGCCGCCGGGGTGTCGATGATGGGCAGCGCGCCGGTGGCCGGCTGGGCCGCGCGGCGGGCGCGACGGGAGGGCTCGGGCGCCGGTGCGGGGG
>NZ_JBFULZ010000084.1:0-16063 GCF_054049635.1 Cellulomonas sp. P5_C6
CCTCGTCGTCCGCGCCGATCACGGCCGCCCGCACGTGTCGGGCCAGCTGCGGCGCGGTCATCCCGTCGGCGGCGGCCACGGCGTCGACTACGACGCCGTCGGCCGACGCGCGATCGGCCACCGCGACCTCGTCGAGGATCACGTCGACCTTGCGGGTACCGATCAACCCGGCGGACCAGGCATCGCAGAGCGACGGGAATTCTGCGGCCGACTGCGCCCGCACGACCAGTCGCTCGGCTGCCTGCCGAGTGCACACCAGGGCACTGGCCAGCTCGTCACCGGTGATCCGCAGGACGTCCGGACCGCTCCGCGCGGCAAGCTCGCGCACGAACGCCGCCTGCCTCGCCTGCGCGGCGGCGATCGTCTGCTCCCAGCCCATGATCGCGTTGACCAGGTGTGCACCCGGCAGGTCGGCGGGGTCGACCGACTCGAGGGTTCCCGCGAGCGCCGACACCGAGAGCCGGGGCCCGGCCACCGGGAACGACGGCAGCATCGGCACGGCGTCGCTCGAGTACGCGGGCCCATCGACGAACGGGTCCACCACCCGGTACGTGAACTCGGGCAGCGGGTAGGGGACGTAGGGCTCGGACCAGTCGGGCGGCTCGTGCGACAGGCAGGGTTCCCACGCCGAGGCGTCAGCCCACGACTGCCACGGGACGTCGAGCTCGGACGTGCCGGGTTCGAGCAACGCCGTCATGTCCACTACCTCCGTCACCGATGGCTTCTATCGCTCGTACAAGTGTACGAATGCCCACTGACATCGGCTGCGACCAGGGGCGATGCTGTGGATGGGCAGCTCGCCGCGCGGGCTGTGGGCGGCTCGCGGCGCGCGACGACGTGACGCCGTGACGCCGTGACGAGGACAAGGGGGGCGCGGGGGGGTGACGCGGCGACGGGGCGACGCAGTGAGGCGGTGAGGCGGTGACGCCACAGGGTCCACGCGCGCCTGACCGCGGACCCGAACCCCAGGGCAGCCGCGGCGCTGGTCAAGCGCGGGCGTACCCCCGCAGGCTGTCGACGACCAGCTCGGGCACCAGGTCGGCGTCGTCGCCCACGGACCGCTCCGGGAAGTCGAACACCGCCAGCATCATCTGCATCGGGTACGCGGGCGGTCGCGCGCAGCTGCGCACCAGGACGCCGTCGACCAGGAACTCGGCCCGCTCGGGGCTCCAGTCGACGGCGTAGGTGTGGAACGCCGCGACGTCGAGCGGCAGCCGCACGGCCGCCCAGTCCTCGACGAGCGCGGGATCCCTGAACGGGTGCAGGCCCACGCCGACCTCGGCGGACCCGGGCCGCAGTGCGTCGCCGAACACCTCCATCACGCAGATCTCGCCGCTCCGCTCGGGCGAGTCCTCGAGCCCGACCAGCCAGAACGCGGCCATCGACCGGGGCGACAGCACGGCACGCGCGCGGAGCTCGATGAGGCCGCCGCTCGGCGTCCAGCCCGCGAACGGCTCCTGCGCGTCGCGCACGACGAGCCCGTCGCGGTACGGCTGCTGTCCGCGGGTGCCGCCCACGGGGCCGGACCAGTTCCCGGACTGGATGCCGGACACACGCGTCGGCGGCAGGTGGTCATCAGCACACCAGAGGCCCCGCGCAGGCGGGATGAAGAGGCGCAGGCACGAGTCGCGGAGCTCGTACGACGCCGCAGTCAGCTCCCGCGAGCTCCACGCCGGCAGGTAGTGCGGCAGCCACACGGCAGGATCGAGGTCGGGACCGTCGAAGTCGTCCTCGAAGACCAGTCCGTCGGGGTGGTCGGTCACGAACCCCAGTCTCCGACAGCCCCGAGCAGAAGGCAGCCCCAGAGACCATGGACGTCCCCCGCTGGGCCCTCGCCTCCGCGATCGCCGCGCCCGTCGCCATGATCGGCGGCTGGACCCTCGCGGCGGCGCAGCAGCCGTCGTTCGACCCGGTGCAGGAGACGATCAGCGCGCTGGCGGCGTCGACCGCGACCGACCCCTGGATCATGACCGCCGGCCTGGCGGTCACCGGTGTCGCGCACATGGTGACCGCGGCCGGGCTGCGACCGGTCCCCCGCACCGGCCGGCTGCTGCACGCGCTGGGCGGTGCCGCCACGCTCGCCGTCGCAGCACTTCCCGTCGACGCCTACCCGAAGGCCCACGGCATCGCCGCGGGCATCGGGTTCGGCGCCCTCGCGCTCTGGCCGGCGTTCGCCAGGCGCCGCGGGGCGACCGGCATCCTGCGGCCGGCCGTCGCCGTCGGAGCCTCCGTGGTGCTGGTCGGACTGCTCGGGGTGTTCGTCGTCGAGCTGCAGGCCGGCGGCGGCGCGGTCGGACTGACCGAACGCGCCGTCGCCGGTGCAGAGGCGCTGTGGCCTCTCGTCGTGGTGCTGGCGCTCAGACGAGCTGGTCGCTGAGCACGTCGAACGCCGAGTCCCACCCGTCGTAGACGTCCCCGTCGCCGGGCTGCCCGCCGACGCCGTCGACGTGGAAGATCATGCGGGTGCGTGCCCCGAGGTCCTCGAGCGTCACGGTGATCACGGGTGCGAGCGCGTCGGGGTCGCCCGGGGCGGCCCAGGTGAAGACGAGCCGCTCGGGCTCGACCACCTCGCGGTACGTGCCGGCGGTCGGGTACTCGCTGCCGTCGGGCGCGATCATCGTGTACTGGTAGCTGCCACCGGGGCGCACGTCGATCTCGACCGAGTCGCGGGGGGTCACCAGGCCGCGCGGGTGCCACCAGTGCGCGGCCTCGGCGGGGTCCGTCCACGCCTGCCAGATCGCGGCGCGCGGGGCGTCGAAGATGCGCGTGATGGTGAAGGCCTTCTGGTCCGTCTCAATCATGGTCTGCCTCTTCTCGGGTCTGTCGGATGTGTCGCAGTCGCTCGTCCAGCAGGTCGAAGCGCTCCTCCCAGTGCCGGCGGTGTCCGTCGACCCAGGTGGCGACCTCGTCCAGGGGCTCCGTGCGCAGCGCACAGGTGCGCCACTGGGCCGTGACCGTGCGCTCGATGAGTCCCGCCTCCTCGAGCACCCGCAGGTGCTGCGAGACGGCGGACCGGCTCATGGCGAACGGGGCGGCCACCTCACCGGCGGTCGTCGGCCCCTGCGAGAGCTGCGTGAGGATCGCCCGCCGGGTCGGGTCCGCGAGCGCGGCGAACACCACGCTGAGGCTGTCCCGTGCGGGCATGTGAGCAACTCCTTAATTAAGCGACGCCTTCAACGTACGACGACGAATCGCGGCGGTCAACCCCTGCGCCGAGATCGATCGCGCTCAGCGCAGCAGGTCCGCGATCCGCGCGATGCCGTCGCCCACGGCGGACGGCCGCACGTTCCCGAACCCGAGCACCAGCCGCGCGCGCTCGTCGGACGACACGGCCCGGTACTGCGCCATGGCATGCAGGCCGACCGACCGCTTCGCGGCCTCGTCGACGATCGCCTGCTCGTCCCGCCTGCCGCCGAGCGTGACGACGAGGTGGAACCCCGCCGCCAGGCCGGCGACCTCGATGCCGGGTGCGTTGCGCTGCAGCGCGTCGACGAGCACGGTCCGCCGCGCGGTGTAGCGCGCTCGCATGCGCCGCAGATGACGGTCGTACCGCCCGGATCGCACGAGCAGCGCGAGGGCCAGCTGGTCGAGCACGGGCGATCCCCGGTCGGCGCGCTCCCGCAGGACAGCGACCTCGGAGGCGAGGCCGGGCGGGCACAGTGCCCACCCCAACCGGAGCGCGGGTGCCAACGACTTGCTCACCGAGCCCAGCAGCACGACGCGGTCGGGCGCGAGGCCCTGCAGGGCGCCGACCGGCTCGTCGCCGTACCGGAACTCGGCGTCGTAGTCGTCCTCGAGCACCGTGGCCCCGCGCTCGCGCGCCCACGCGACCAGCTGGCGGCGGCGCGACGGGCTGAGCAGCACCCCGGTGGGCGACTGGTGCGCCGGCGTCACCAGGACGGCGCCGGCCGACGTCGCGGCGAGGGCGTCCACGTCGATCCCGTCGTCGTCGACCGGCACCGGGACGACCACGAGCCCGAGCTCCGCCGCGAGCGCGGACGAGTCACGGTCGCCGGGATCCTCGACGGCGAGCGTCGTCAGGCCGCGCGCCATCAACGCCCGCAGCACGACCTGCAGGCCCTGCGCGAAGCCCGCGGTGACCACGAGCTCCGACGGGCGCGCGCGGGCGTTGCGGACCCGGGAGAGGTAGGCCGCGAGCACCTCGCGCAGCTCGGGGACGCCCTCGGGCCCGGCGTACCCGAGCATCGCGTTGGGGGCGTCTCGCAGCGCCTCCCGCAGGCAGCGCCCCCAGTCCGCGCGAGGGAACGAGTCGAGGTCGGGGATCCCGGGCCGCAGGTCCACCTGCCACGCGACGGGCGGGACGGCGGACGACACGGCGCCGTCGATCCGGACGGTGCCGGTGTCGGCCACCCAGGTCGCCGCTCCCCGCTGCGAGCGCAGGTACCCCTCGGCCTGCAGCTGGGCGTAGCACTCGGTGACGACGCCGCGCGCGACGCCGAGCCTGGCCGCCAGGGCTCGCGAGGACGGCAGCCGCTCCCCCGGCGCGAGCCGCCCGTCCCGGACGGCCTCCCGGACCGCCGTCTCGAGCTGGTCCCGGAGCGGCCCGGGCGCGTCCCGGTCGAGCCGGAGCAGGAGCTCCGGCGGCGAAGTGGACCACTCCACGGGCACAGAAGTGGACCTTACCGGTGCACCACTGCGTCCCTACCGTGAAGGGATCGTCGGACGAGGAGGGCATCGTGGGCATCGTCAGGGTCAGCGCATCGGTCTCGCTGGACGGCTTCAGCGCCGGGCCGGACACGTCGGACGCGGCACCGCTGGGGATCGGCGGTGAGCGCCTGCACCGATGGCTGTTCCCCGACGAGGACGCCGACCGCGCCGTCACGGCCGGAGGGACCTCCGCCGCGGGCGACGACGCCTCCGTCGCGGCCGCCCAGCACGCGAGCACGGGCGCGGTCGTCGTCGGGCGACGTACCTACGACGTCGGCGTCKAGCTGTGGGGCGACACCCCCTGGCCGGTGCCGACGTTCGTCGTGACGCACCGCGCGCACGAACCTCGGCCGATGCCCAGCGCGACGTTCACCTTCGTCACCGACGGCGTCGAGAGCGCAGTGACCCAGGCGCGCGGAGCCGCGGGCGACCGGGACGTGCTGGTCATGGGCGGCGCCGAGATCTGCCAGCAGGTCATCGCGGCCGGGCTGGCCGACGAGCTGCTGCTCACCCTCGTCCCGGCCCTGCTGCACCGCGGCGTCCGGCTTCTCGACCACGTCGGCTCCGGCGTGACGGAGCTCGAGCGCACCGAGGTCGTCGCGACGGCTCAGGCCACGCACCTGCGGTACCGGTTCGTGCGGTGACGCGGCAGTGACCAGCCACGACGTGGCGGTGAGCAGCCCCGCGGGCGCGCGCCGCCCCTGCGTGGCACGCTGACCGGATGCCGCAGAGTCTCCCCCGCACCATCGGCCGGATCGCGCTCGGCGCGGGCCTCCTGTTCGCCGGCACCAGCCACCTCACCTGGAGCCGCACCGAGTTCCGCGCGCAGGTGCCGCCGTGGATCCCGGTGAGCGCCGACGCCGTGGTCCTCGGATCGGGTGTGGCCGAGCTGGCGATCGGCGGTGCGCTCGTCGCCCTGCCGAAGCAGCGMGTCACCGTCGGGGCGATCGCCGCCGCGTTCTTCGTCGCGATCTTCCCGGGCAACATCTCCCAGCTGGTCACACGCACGGACGCCTTCCACCTCGACTCCGACCGTGCCCGGGCGATCCGCCTGCTCTTCCAGCCGCTGCTGGTGGCCTGGGCGTTGTGGTCGACGGGCGCGTGGAGCGCCTGGCGGCAGCGGTCCGCCGGCTAGCGCGCCACGGCCCGCGCCACGCGCACCGCGTCGATCCGCGCCTCGCGCAGGAGTCCGCTGATCGGCTGGTTGTAGCCCACGAAGTACAGCCCGGGGGCCGTCGACGTCGTCTGCGGGCCGCGGGCGACCGGCATGCCGTGCGTGTCGAGGACGTCGAGGTGGCCGACGAGCTGCTCCAGCCCGCGCCTGTAGCCGGTGGCGGCGATGACCACCTCGGGCTGGATCCGGGAGCCGTCGGCGAGCACGACGTCGGCGCCGTCGAAGGACTCGACAGCCGCGACCGGCTCGACCGCCCGGGCCTGCACCGCCGCGATGAGCCCGACGTCCTGCACCGGCACGGACCCCACCAGCACCCGCGAGTAGAGCCCGGTGGTCGGCCGAGGGAGTCCGAACTCCGACAGGTCCGGCACCTCGACCCGGGCGACACCGCGCGCGATCCGGTCGACCACGGGCACCGGCAGGTGCCGCACGAGGATGCCGGTCCCCTGCGCCGGCCAACCGAAGTTGGACCGTCGGACGATGTGCGGAGGCGTCCGGATCGCCAGCCGCACGCGGGAGGCGTCACCCTCGGTCAGGTCGACGGCGATCTCGGCTCCCGTGTTGCCGACGCCGACGACGAGCACGTCCCGCCCGCGATACGGGCCCGGGTTGCGATAGTCCGAGGCGTGCACGAGCTCGCCGGTGTACGTCGCGCGGCCGGGCCATGCGGGCGGGACGGGCGTGTGGTTGTAGCCGGTCGCCACAACCACGGCTCGTGCGCTCAGCGACTCGCCGGCCGTCGTCTCCACCCGCCAGGTGCCGTCGACGTCCCGGTCGATCCGGGCGACCTCGACCCCGGTGCGGACGCGCAGCCGGTGGTGCGCGGTGTAGGTCTCGAGGTAGCGCACGACGTCGGCCCGCGCGACCCAGCGTCCGTAGCGCCGCGGGATCACCATGCCGGGCAGGCTCGACCMGCGGCGCGTGGTGTGCAGGTGGAGCCGCTCGTAGTGCCGGCGCCAGGATGCGCCGACGGCGTCGGACCGTTCGAGCACCAGGGCGCGGACGCCGCGGCGACCCAGGGACGCGGCGACGGCGAGCCCGGCGGGGCCTCCGCCGACGACGATGACGGGGAGGCTGCCACTGTGCATGGCCTCTTCCTACCTCCCGCGCCCTCGCACGACCAGGGGCCGTCCGGGTGGCGCAGATCGACAGTCTCAACTGGACAGTTTCAACTGTTGAATCTAGGCTGACGGCATGGACGAGACCGCCGCCACCGCCGCTCGCGAGCTGCGCGTCGTGTTCGGCCGGCTCCGCCGCAGGCTCCGGGAGGTCTCCGGCGTCAGCGAGCTCACGCCGTCCCAGGCCTCCGTGCTCAGCCGCCTGGACAAGGACGGCGCCGCCACCGCCAGCGCGCTCGCGCAGGTGGAGCGCGTCCGCCCGCAGTCGGTGGCCGCCACGCTGGCCGCCCTCGACGAGCGCGGGCTGGTCCGTCGCGACCCCGACCCGGACGACGGACGGCGCCAGCTCGTGTCGCTCACCGAGGAGGGCCGCGCGCGGCTGGCCGGGGACCGGCAGGCGCGCGAGGAGTGGCTGGCCAGCGCCCTGCAGGACCGGTACTCCGAGGACGAGCGGCGCACGATCCTCGACGCCCTCGCCCTGCTCGACCGCCTGACCCAGCCGTGACGGCGGTCGCCACGGGGTTCGACCGCCGCCTGACCGCCCCGCTGATCCTGGGGTCGGTGCTCAACCCGATCAACTCGTCGATGCTCGCGGTCGCGCTCATCCCGATCGGGCTCGCGCTCGGCGCTCCCCCGTCGCAGACCGTCTGGCTGGTCTCGGCGTTGTACCTGGCCACCGCCGTCGGCCAGCCGGTGGTCGGTCGCCTGGTCGACCTGTTCGGCCCGCGCCGGCTGTACCTCGTCGGCACCGCCCTGGTCGGGATCGCGGGGGTCGCCGGCGCGCTCGCGCCCGACCTCGGCGTGCTCGTCGGCTCCCGGGTGCTGCTCGGGCTGGGCACCTGCGCCGCGTTCCCGGCGGCGATGTCCCTGCTGCGCAGCGAGTCGCTGCGGACCGGCCAGGACAGCCCGACCGGCATCCTCACGGCCCTGTCCGTCGCCAACCAGAGCGTCGCCATCATCGGCCCGACGCTCGGCGGACTGCTGATCGCGGTCGGCGGCTGGCGCACGATCTTCACCATCAACATCCCGCTGTCGATCGCGTGCCTGATCCTGGGCTGGCTGCGGCTGCCCCGGACGGCGTCGCGGACAGGCTCGGTGAGCCGCCTCGACCTGGCCGGCATCGGCCTGTTCGCCGCGATGCTCACCGCCCTGATGCTCTTCCTCATGAACCCCCGCGCCGGGGACTGGTACCTGCTGGCGATCACGCTCGCCTCCGCGACCGCCCTGGCCGTGCGCGAGCTGCGCGTGGCCGAGCCGTTCCTCGACCTGCGGCTGCTGCGCGGCAACGCCCCGCTCCTGGCGACGTTCGGGCGGCAGCTGCTCAACTCGACCGCGATCTACGCGTTCCTCTACGGCTACGTGCAGTGGCTCGAGGCCGGTCGCGGCATGAGCGCCGCGGCCGCGGGCCTGCTGCTGCTGCCGATGTCGCTCGCCGCGGTCGTCGCGTCGGCCGTCTCGGGCCGGTACCGGGAGCTGCGGGGCAAGCTCGTGATCGGCAGCTGCTCCTTGATCGTCGGGTGCACGCTGCTGCTCCTGGCCGGCACCGCGACCGCCACCTGGGTGCTCATCGGCCTGGCCGGCCTGGTCGGCGTCAGCCAGGGGCTCAACGGCCTCGCCAACCAGAACGCCCTGTACCGCCAGGCCGAGACCGAGCGCATGGGGTCGGCCGCGGGGCTGCTGCGGACGTTCACCTACCTCGGCGCGATCGTGGCCGCGGCCGTCGTCGCCGCCGCGTACGCCACCGGCGCCCACACCGGCGGCCTCCACCGCCTCGCCGCGCTGATGCTCGTCTGCGGCATCGCGCTCCTCCTCGTCTCCGTCCTCGACCGCTCGCTCCGACTCGAAAGGCACTCCTCATGACCCTGAGCACCCTCGACCCCGTCACCGCCCTCATCGTCATCGACCTGCAGAACGGCATCGTCAGCCTGCCCACGGCGCACCCGACGGCCGACGTCGTCCGCCGCTCCGCGCAGCTCGCCGACGCCTTCCGCCGCCACGACCTGCCCGTCGTCCTCGTCCGGGCGCTGGGCCGCGCCCCGGGGCGCACGGAGGCCCCGCTGCGCTCGGGCAACGCCCCGGTGCCCGAGGGCTTCGCCGACCTGGTCGCGGAGCTCACCCCGCAGCCCGGCGACCACCTGATCGCCAAGCGGACCTGGGGCGCCTTCCACGAGACCGGCCTCGCGGACCTGCTCGCGGGCCTCGGGGTCACGCAGGTGGTCGTCGTCGGTGTCGCGACGAGCGCCGGTGTCGAGTCGACGGCCCGCGCGGCCCACGAGCACGGGCTCAATGTCACGCTCGCGGTCGACGCGATGACCGACATGAGCGCCGAGGCGCACGAGAACAGCGTGGCGCGGATCTTCCCGCGCATCGGCGAGACCGGGACGACCGACGAGGTCATCGCCCTGCTGGACGCCTAGACGCGCTCCAGCAGGGTCAGCACCTCGTAGTGCGTGGTCTGCGGGAACATGTCGAGCACCTGGGCCCGGCGCGGACGCAGCGACGGCATCGCCGCGAGGTCCTTGGCCAGCGACGCGGCGTTGCAGCTGGAGTAGACGACGTGCCGGACCTCCGAGGCCTCCAGCCACCGGCTGAGCTCGTCGCCGATCCCGCGCCGCGGGGGGTTCACGATCACGAGCTCCGGGGCCCGGCCCGTCCCGACCGCGAAGGCCGTCGCGTCGCCCGCGGCGAACCGCACCCGGGACAGCCCGGCGTCGGACGCGCTCGACGTGGCGCTCGCGATCGCCTCGGTGCTGGTCTCGATGCCGACGACGTCGCGGCCGGGGTCGGCGCAGTGCAGGGCGAACCCGCCGACCCCGCAGTACAGGTCCCAGATGCTCGCCGGGGCCAGCTCGTCGACCCAGGCCGTCGCGTGGCGGTACAGCGCCGCGGCGATCTCGGTGTTCGTCTGGAAGAAGCTCTGCGGGCGCAGGTGCATGTCGATGCCGTTGACGCGCATGCGCAGGGTCTCCTCCGCGGTGAGCATGATCTCGCGCTCGCCCTCGAGCACGGCCTTGTGGTCAGGCAGGAGGTTGACCGAGGCCACCCGCAGGCCCGGGATCGCGTCGAGCAGCCAGGGCAGGTGCTTGCGGATGCGGGCGACGGGCTCCTGCGATCGCAGCACGAACCGGAGCATCAGCTCACCGTCCGGCGACTGTGTGACCAGCAGGTTCTTGAGCTCCCCGGTGCGCGCCGGCACGTCGTAGGGCGTCAGGTTCGCGCGCGTGACGAACGCCGCCAGCACCGGGAACGTCGCCGAGAGGCTCTCGGGGTAGAGGCCGCAGCCCTGCAGGTCGACTCCCCCGCCCTCGGCGTCGAGGATGCCCAGCGTCGGCTCGGCGACGGTGCCGCCGACGACCATCTTCGCCTTGTTCCGGTACCCCGACTCCCGGCCGCTGACCGGCGGGAGCCAGGTCAGGTCGGCACGCTCACCCAGCAGGTGCCGGCAGTGCCGCTCCTTGTCCGCGACCTGCTCCCCGTGCGGGCGGCMCATCCACGTGCACGACCGGCAGCGGTACGCGTCGAAGTAGGAGCACTGCACCTGCGCGACTCTACGGCGGCTGAACGGCTGCCCAAATCCTGAGTACGTCGATCAACATATGAGACATGGGTGTTCCCGGTCGCCCGGACAGGTCATCCTCGTCCCATGCTCACCGGCCGCCGCCCCGTCACGACGTGTTGTCCCGTCGTCACGGCTGCCGCGCGCCCCTGCTGTCCGCGGACCGCCTGAACCCAGCTCCGCCCGTCCCCCGGCAGAGCGCTCGACGCCCCGCCGCACCTGACGGCAGCTCGACGCACCGCCACCCCCGTCCCCCACGGAGGTCACGCCTCATGGCGTCCACCCACATCCTTGTCCGCGTGCCGTCGCCGCGATGTCGCTGAGCCCGCCCGCTCACCGACCGTTCGCCCTCGACACCCCAAGGACCTGACATGACCGCCCGGACCACGCGCCGCGTCGCCCTCGCTCTCACCGCCCTCCTCACGGCCTCGCTCGCCGCCTGCTCGTCGGGTGCTGCCGCCGACAGCCCCGCCACCGACGCCGCCACGCCCACCGCCGACGGCCCGCTGGCCGAGGCGCCCGAGCTGCGGCTCGGCTACTTCGCCAACCTCACGCACGCCAACGCGCTGGTCGGCGTCGACGACGGGACCTACCAGAAGGCCCTCGGCGACACGAAGCTCACCACSCMGATCTTCAACGCCGGCCCSGCCGCSGTCGAGGSSCTGTTCGGYGGCGCGATCGACGCGTCGTTCRTCGGCCCCAACCCCGCCATCAACGCGTTCGCGCAGTCCAACGGCGACGCGATCCGCATCGTCAGCGGCGCGACCTCGGGCGGCGCCCAGCTGGTGGTCCGCGACGGCATCGACAAGCCGGCCGACCTCAAGGGCACCACGCTGGCGACGCCGCAGCTGGGCAACACCCAGGACGTGGCCCTGCGCGCGTGGCTCGACGACAACGGGCTCAAGACGTCGCTGACCGGCGGCGAGAGCGACGTGACCATCGCGCCGCAGGAGAACTCGCAGACGCTCGACGCGTTCAAGGCCGGCACGGTGGACGGCGCCTGGCTCCCCGAGCCGTGGGCGTCGCGCCTGGTGGTCGACGCGGGCGCGCACGTGCTCGTCGACGAGAAGGACCTGTGGCCCGACGGCGACTTCGTCACCACGCACCTCATCGTCTCGACCGACTACCTCTCCAAGTACCCCGGCACGGTGAAGAAGCTCATCGAGGCCGTGTACGAGACGAACGAGTGGATCGCGGCTAACCCCGACGAGGCCAAGACGACGGCCAACGCGGCGATCGAGAAGCTCAGCGGCAAGCCGCTCTCGCAGGACGTGCTCGACCGGGCGTGGGGCAACCTGCGGCTCACGCTCGACCCGATCGCGTCGAGCCTGCAGACGTCGGCCGACAACGGCGTGGCGGCCGGCGTCTCCAAGGCGACCGACCTGCACGGCATCTACGACCTGACTCTGCTCAACCAGGTCCTGACGGAGCACGACCAGGACCCGGTCGACGACGCAGGCCTGGGGGGTTCGGGCAAGTGACGACCACGACCGCGACGGCGACCCCGGTGACCACCGACTCCGGGGCCGCCGTCGCGGCGCGCCTGACGGACGTCACCCAGCACTTCGGGGAGGCGTCCCGACCGCCCGTGCTCGAGCACATCGACCTCACCGTCCACCGCGGGGAGTTCGTCAGCCTGCTCGGCGCGTCCGGCTGCGGGAAGTCCACGCTGCTCTCCTTGGTCGCCGGGCTGGACAAGCCCGTGTCCGGCACGGTCGAGGTCACCGGTGGCCGGCCGGCACTGATGTTCCAGGAGCCCGCGCTCTACCCGTGGCTCACCGCGGGGGCCAACATCGAGCTCGCGCTGCGGCTGCGCGGGATCGGACGCACCGAGCGCCGCGAGGAGGCGCAGCGCCTGCTGGCCCTGGTCCGCCTCGAGGGTGCCGGGCCCAAGCGCGTGCACGAGCTGTCCGGCGGCATGCGGCAGCGCGTCGCCCTCGCACGTGCGCTGGCGCAGGAGGGCGACCTGCTGCTCATGGACGAGCCGTTCGCGGCGCTCGACGCGATCACGCGCGACGTCCTGCACGAGGAGCTCATGCGCATCTGGGCCGAGACCGGCCGCGCGGTGATCTTCGTGACGCACAACGTCCGCGAGGCGGTCCGGCTCGGGCAGCGCGTCGTCCTGCTCTCCTCGCGGCCCGGCCGCGTGGTGCGCGAGTGGACCGTCGACCTGCCGCAGCCGCGGCGCATCGAGGACCCGGGGGTGTCGCGCCTGAGCGCCGAGATCACCGAGCACCTGCGTGAGGAGATCGCCCGCCATGGCCACTGAGACAGCCGCGCCCGTCCGCCCCAGCGAGCGCGACCTCGCCGCAGGGCTCGACGCGCTCGAGACGCCGATCGCGGTCCCCCGTCGCTCCCCGTGGGCGGAGGCCTGGCGTGCGATCTGGCCGGTCCTCGCCGCGCTGACGCTCCTGGTCGCGATCTGGCAGGTCGCCTACGTCCTCGAGCTCAAGCCGCCCTACGCGCTGCCGAGCCCGGCGGACACCTGGCAGACCCTCCTGCACTCGATCCAGGACGGCTCCGCCTGGCGCGCGGTCAGCCTGAGCCTGCAGCGGGCCGCCGTCGGGTTCATCCTGTCCGTCATCGTCGGCGTGGCCATCGGGGTCGTGCTCGCCGCGTCCCCCCTGCTGCGGCGGGCGTTCGGGCCGATCATCACCGGCCTGCAGTCGCTGCCGTCCGTGGCCTGGGTGCCGGCCGCGATCATCTGGTTCCAGTTCAGCAACGCGACGATGTACGCCGTGATCCTGCTCGGCGCGGTGCCGTCGATCGTCAACGGCCTGCTCGCCGGGACCGACCAGGTGCCGCCGCTGTACCTGCGCGTCGGCCAGGTGCTGGGCGCCCGCGGCTGGACCCGGATCCGGTACGTCCTGCTGCCCGCCGCGCTGCCCGGCTTCCTCGGGGGGCTCAAGCAGGGGTGGGCGTTCGCGTGGCGCTCGCTCATGGCCGCCGAGCTCATCACCTACTCGCCGCAGCTGGGCACCGGGCTCGGGCAGCTGCTCGACATCGGCCGGCAGACCAGCGACATGTCCCTGGTCATCGCCTCGATCAGCCTGATCTTCCTGGTCGGCATCCTCATCGAGCTGCTGGTGTTCGCCCCGCTCGAGCGGCACGTGCTGCACTCCCGCGGGCTCACCGGCGCCGTGTCGTCGAAGGGCCGCGGCTAGGCGCCGGCGCGCTCCAGCAGCCCGCGGACGTACGACGCCTGACCGGCGTGCTGCAGGCTGTCCCCGACGATGCTGACCAGCCGGACGCCGAGGGTCACGGGCGGGTCCCAGCGCTCGTCGACCACCACGTCGAGGTCGTCGGGCTCGAGGCGCTCCAGGTACGCGGCGGTCTGCTCGGCGACCGCCGCGTAGTAGCCGAGCAGCAGCTCGCCCGACGCCCGGACCTGGCCGACCTCCTCGGAGCTCTGCCCGTAGCCGCTGGCGGAGCGGGCGAACGGCAGGTCGAAGCGGTCCGCCCAGCCTTGCGCGGTCCAGACCTGCTCGACGCCGGCCACGTCGGCGATCTGCGCGTCCTCGCCACGCCCCGCATGCCAGGCGAGCCAGGCGATCGTGTTCGCGGCGGGGTCGGGCCGGTACGTCAGCTGGTCCACGGACAGCCCGCCGACCGCCCGGCGCAGCACCTCCCCCACGCGCGAGAAGGACTCGGTCAGCAGCTCGGAGATGTCCACGAGCAGGACGCTACGTCGATGCACCCACGCGCGCGCGATGGGGAAGGATGGCGGTTCTCGACGCGGAGGGATCGACCATGACTGCGTGCGTACCGACGTGACGGCCTCATGAGCTACGAGTTCGAGGCACCTCTGTGGCTGTGGGAGGCCCGGCGCACCGATGCGTGGACGTTCGTCAGCCTCCCGACCGAGGTGGCCGACGAGGTGCTCGACCTGGTGGGTGACCGGACGCGCGGGTTCGGGTCGGTGCGGGTCGAGGTGACCGTCGGCGCCACGGTGTGGCGGACGTCGATCTTCCCGTCGTCGGACACCTACGTGCTGCCGGTGAAGAAGGCCGTGCGCCGGGCCGAGTCGCTCGAGGTCGGCGACCCCGTCCGCGTGGAGCTGACCCTGGTGGACTTCTAGGTCGCGTCGGACCCGCAGCGGCGCAGGATCTCGTCGACGACGGCCTCGATCGGAGCGGTCGCGTCGATGACCTCGCCGTCCTGCGGCACGTCCGCTCCCGTCCGGTGCCACCGCACGATGAGCTCGCGGTCGGTCGGCACCCCGCCGCCCCACTCCTCGTCCGGCCGCGCGTCGAGCCGGCGGTGCAACGTGGCGAGGTCGACGTGCAGGACGAACACCCTGTCGAACAGGTCGAGGAAGCCGGAGAAGTTGCGCGAGCCTCCGCAGAAGAACGTCGCCGCCTCCCCCCGGTCTGCCGCCAGCGCCCTGACCTTGTCGACGTCCCAGAGGTGGTTCTCGTGCGCGCCGACCTCGGTCGGTTCCCCGGTCTGCGGGTCACCCTGGTAGGCCAGCTCCCGGTCGCCGTGGACCACCTGGTACCCGCGCCGGTTCAGCTCGTCGGCCACCGACGTCTTGCCGGTGCCGGACAGGCCCTCGACCAGGTAGTTCCGCCGTCCCACGTCAGCGCCTCCCGCCGTCGGTGGCCTGCCGTGGGTGGGTGTGACCGCGCGCCCCCATGATCACCGATGATGTGGCTGCCTACCCGATCAATTGGAGCCCCGCATGACCGTCGCCTACTGGGTCCTCGCCTCGCTGCTCGCCGCGCTGTACCTCTACTCGGGCGGCATGAAGGTGTTGCGGACGCGGGACCAGCTGCGGCCGATGATGGCGTGGGTCGACGACCTGCCGTTCCCGCTCGTGCGCACCATCGGCGTGCTCGAGGTGCTCGGCGCCATCGGGCTGATCGTGCCCCCGCTCGTCGGCGTCGCGCCCGGCCTGGCCCTCGCCTCGGCGATCGGCTTCGTGCTCCTGCAGATCGGCGCGATCGCGGTCCACGTCAGGCGCGGCGAGGTCAGGTCGGCCGTCGGGTTCAACGGGACTCTGCTCGTCCTCGCCGGCGTCAYCGCCTGGCTCGCCACCGCCTGGGTCTAGACGAGGTCCGCCAGCATCGCCGCCGCCCTCGCCGCGCCGTCGGTCTGCACGGGGCGGTAGCGGACGTCGCGGCTGGCCTCCTTGAGGATCGCCTCCGCCAGGGCGTCGGGGTCCAGCGCGTCCTCGTATGCCAGGTGCCGGCCGGCCTCGTAGCGGTCGAGCCGCTTGCGCACGTGCACGTTCTGCTCGAAGTGGTGGCGCAGGGGCACGTAGACGAACGGCTTGTTCAGCGCGGTGAGCTCCATGGTCGTGGTCAGCCCGCCCTGCACGACCGCGACGTCGCAGGCCGCGAGGTGCCGGAACAGGTCCGGCACGTAACCGAGCACGGTGGACCCCTCGTAGGCCGGGAGCGAGGCGGGGTCGATGCGGGGGCCCGTGACGAACGCGAACCGGAGCTCCGGCGCSRSCTSGCGSACMAGCGGCACGRCGTCCATGACGCGCCGCAGCAGAGACGTGCCGACGCYGGAACCGCCGACGGTCACCAGGCAGAGCTTCTC
>NZ_JBFULZ010000085.1:0-15886 GCF_054049635.1 Cellulomonas sp. P5_C6
CCACCGGGCCAACCCGGGAGGTCCGATCGGCGCGCGCGACGTCGCCGACGCGCTGCCCGGCACGATCGCGGAGCTGCTCGACGCATGACGCTGCCGCCCGACCTCGTCGCGCGGGTCGAGGCCCTCGCGCGCGGACCCCGCCGGATCCTCGGGATCGCCGGCGCCCCCGGGGCCGGCAAGTCGACCGTCGCCGCGCAGGTCGTCGCCGTCGCCGGGCCGCGGGCCGTCGTCGTGCCGATGGACGGGTTCCATCTCGCGCAGACCGAGCTGGAGCGGATCGGGCGCGCGGACCGCAAGGGTGCCCCCGACACGTTCGACGCCGACGGGTTCGTCGCGCTGCTGACCCGCCTCCGGCAGCCCGAGCGGACCGTGTACGCCCCCGAGTACCGCCGCGACCTGCGCAATCCTGTGGCCGGAGCGATCGCCGTGCCGCCCGAGGTGACGCTCGTCGTGGTCGAGGGGAACTACCTGCTGCTCGACGACGACGGCTTCGGCCCGGTGGCCGGCCTGCTCGACGAGTCGTGGTTCCTCGCGCCCGACGACGGTGTGCGCCTGGACCGGCTGGTCGCGCGGCACGAGGCCTTCGGCAAGTCACCGGAGGCAGCCCGCGCGTGGTCGCACGGTCCCGACGAGAACAACGCCCGGCTCGTCGCCGCGACCGCCGACCGGGCCGACGTCGTCGTCCGGATCGGGTGACCGACGGTGCGAGACTTGGCGCCGTGAGCTCGTACCCTGCGCGTGCCGTCGTCGACCTCGCGGCTGTCCGCGCCAACGTCCGGTCGCTCGCCGCGCACGCCCCGACCGCGCAGGTGCTCGCCGTGGTGAAGGCCGACGGCTACGGGCACGGGCTGGTGCCGACGGCATCGGCCGCGGTCGCCGGCGGTGCCACCTGGCTCGGCACGGCGCAGGTCGAGGAGGCCCTGGCGCTGCGGCGCGCCGGGATCGTCGGACCCCGCGTCCTGACGTGGCTCTACGCACCCGGCGCGCCCCTGCGCGAGGCGGTCGATGCCGACATCGACGTCTCGGTGTCCGCGCCGTGGGCGCTCGGCGAGCTCGCCGCGGCCGCGCGGGCCACCGGCCGACCCGCCCGGGCCCACCTCAAGGTCGACACGGGTCTGGGGCGCAACGGGCTGACCCCCGACGACCTCGCGTCGATCCTGCCGGAGGTCCTGCGCCTGCAGGCCGAGGGCGCCGTGCAGGTGGTCGGGCTGTGGAGCCACCTGGCCTTCGCCGACGAGCCGGAGCACCCCACCGTGAAGCTCCAGGCCGAGCTGTTCGCCGACGCGCTGCGCACGGTCGAGGGCGCCGGGATCTCGCTCGAGGTCCGGCACCTGGCCAACTCCGCGGCCACGCTGACCGCTCCCGGCATGCACTACGACCTGGTGCGGCCCGGGATCGCCGTCTACGGGTTGTCCCCGGTGCCGCAGCTCGGGGGGCCGGGCGACTTCGGGCTGGTGCCGGCCATGACGCTCGAGGCGTCGCTGGCGAACGTCAAGGCGGTGCCCGGCGGGCACGGCGTCTCCTACGCGCACCAATACGTCACGCCGCACGACACCGTGCTCGGCCTGGTGCCGCTCGGGTACTCCGACGGGATCCCGCGCCACGCGTCCGGCACCCAGGAGCGACCCGGCGGGCCCGTGCGCGTGGGCGGTCGCACGCTCGGCGTGGCCGGCCGCGTGTGCATGGACCAGGTCGTCCTGGACCTCGGGCCCGGAGCGGTCGAGCAGGCCGGCGACCGGGTCGAGCTGTTCGGCACCGGGCTCGACGGCGGCCCGACCGCGCAGGACTGGGCGGACGTCGCCGGGACCATCTCCTACGAGATCGTCACGCGCATCGGGTCGCGGGTGCCGCGGGTGCACGTGGACACGGAGGTCGACCGATGATCGTCACCGTCACGCTCCCCGACGCCGACGCCACGCGCGCGTACGGCCGGGCGCTCGCGGACGTCCTGCGGGCTGGCGACCTCGTGGTGCTCACGGGCGACCTCGGGGCGGGCAAGACGACCCTCACGCAGGGGATCGGCGCGGGACTGCGCGTCCGGGGGCAGGTGGCGTCGCCGACGTTCATCATCGCGCGCGAGCACCCGCCCCTCGAGCGCGAGGACGGCCGCCGCGGCCCCACCCTCGTGCACGTGGACGCCTATCGGCTGGGTTCGCTCGACGAGGTCGACGCGCTCGACCTCGACGCGAGCCTCGACGAGTCCGTCACCGTGGTCGAGTGGGGCGAGGGCTGGGTCGAGTCGCTGGCGCAGGACCGCCTCGAGGTCACACTGCAGCGGCCGCGCGGGGGAGCCCTCGGCGACGACGACCTGGACGACGCCGCCGCGGGCGAGCGCGTGGTCACCGTGCGGGCCGTGGGCGCACGCTGGGCGGACGTCGCGTTGCCCGATGCCGACCCGGTGGCAGGCTGAGACCGTGCCCGTCCTCGCCCTCGACACCTCCGCCGCCGTCGCCGTGGCCCTCACCGACGACGCCGGGGTCATCCTGGCGCAGCGCTCGGACGAGCAGCAGCGCCACCACGCCGAGCTGCTCACGCCGATGATCGCCGCCGTCCTGGCCGACGCCGGCGTCGACCGCCGGGACCTGTCGTCCGTGGTCGTCGGCACCGGCCCCGCGCCGTTCACCGGGCTGCGCGTCGGGCTGGTCACCGCCCGCACGCTGGCCCTGGCGCTCGGCATCCCGGTGCTCGGCGTCCCCAGCCTCGACGCCGTCGCCGCGCGTGCCTCGCGCCTGCTCCCCGGTGGCACCGACGTGCTCGTCGCCACCGACGCCCGGCGCCGGGAGGTGTACTGGGCCCTGTACCGCCTGCTCGAGGAGGGGCGGATCGAGGTGCTCGCCGGCCCCGAGGTCGCCGCGGCGGCCGACGTCGCCGCCGATCCTCGCAGCTCGGGGGCCCTCGTGATCGGCCGCGGCGCCCTGTTGTACGCCGACGTGCTCTCGCCGCGTACAGAGGCGTCGGAGCCCGGCGCCGGGTTCCTGGCCGTGCCGCCGGCCACGGAGGTCACCCCCGACCTGGCCGCGTCCGGCCTGCTCGACCCCGACCCCGCCGAGCTCGCCCGGCTCGCGCTGACCCGCTCCGCGGCGGGTGCCGTGCTGGACACCGAGCCGCTCTACCTGCGCCGGCCCGACGCGGTCCCCCAGGCCGCGCGCAAGCGCGTGCTCGGATGACCCAGCAGCCCGACGACGTGCTCGTCCGTGCCCTGAGCCCGGCGGACCTGCCCGACCTCGAGCGCATGGAGATCGAGCTGTTCGGGGCGGCCGCCTGGTCGCCGGAGAGCCTCGCCTCGGAGATCAGCGGCGACGGGCGCTGGTACGTCGGGGTGGTGGTCGGCGGCACGCTGGCGGGGTACGCGGGCCTGTGGTTCGACGGGTTCGACGCCCAGGTGATGACCATCGGCACCGACGAGCGGTTCCAGGGCCGCGGGCTCGGGCGCCGGATGCTCGAGAACCTGCTCGACCGGGCCCGCACGCTGGGCGCCGCCGTGGTGCTGCTCGAGGTGCGGGTGGACAACGACCCGGCCATCCACCTGTACGAGAGCGTGGGGTTCGAGAAGCTGGGCATGCGCCGGGCGTACTACCAGCCGGGCAACATCGACGCGTGGACCATGCGACTGGACCTGCGAGGGGGCAACGGGTGACCAGAGAGACCGTGATAGGCGGCGCCGAGGCGCTGGCGGCCGCGCTGGCGAGCGGTGAGCCGCCCGTCCTCCTCGACGTCCGCTGGGCGCTGGGACAGGCGGACGGGCACGAGCGGTACCTCGCCGGGCACCTGCCCGGGGCCGTGTTCGTCGACCTCGACACCGAGCTCGCCGCGCCCGCGACGCCGCAGGACGGCCGGCACCCGCTGCCGGACCTGGCGGAGCTCGAGGCGTCGGCCCGCCGCTGGGGCGTGTCGGGGGACCGGCCCGTCGTCGCGTACGACGCCGTCGGCGGCATGTCCGCGGCGCGGGTCTGGTGGCTGCTGCGGTGGGCCGGGCTCACGGACGCCCGGCTGCTCGACGGCGGCCTGGCGGCGTGGGAGGCGGCCGGGTTCCCGCTCGAGGCCGGGTCGGTGACGCCGGAACCGGGCGACGTGGTGCTGGTGCCGGGGGCGCTGCCGACGATCGACACGGACGAGGCGGCCGGCTGGACCGGGTCGCTGCTCGACGCCCGCGCGGCCGAGCGGTTCGCCGGCGACGTCGAACCCGTCGACCCGCGCGCGGGTCACATCCCCGGCGCGCTGTCCGTCCCCACGGCGGGGAACGTCGGTGCCGACGGCACCTTCCTGGCGGACGAGGAGCTGCGGGCGCGGTTCGCGGGGATCGAGGGGCCGGTCGCCGTGTACTGCGGTTCCGGGGTGACCGCCGCGCACGAGATCGCGGCGCTCGCGTCGATCGGCATCGAGGCGGCGCTGTACCCGGGCTCGTGGTCGCAGTGGTCGAACGACCCGTCGCGCCCGGCGGCCGTCGGCCGGTAGCGGGCACGCGAACGGCCGTGCCCCTCGAGGGGCACGGCCGTCGGCAGTGGTGCGTCAGACGCTGAGCGATGCCTGCGTGTAGTTCAGGCGCTCGGCGCGGGCGCGGTGCGTGCCGGTGCCCTCGACGTGCCCGACGTTGACGACGAAGAGCGACTTCCAGCCGTTCTCGGCGAAGAACTCCTGGTCGATGCCCTCGGCGTCCATGCCGCCCATCGGGGCGGCGGCCAGGCCCGCGGCGCGCAGGCCGACGATGAGGTAGCCGGCCTGGATCAGGGCGTTGGTGCGGGCCATGGTCTCGCGCTGCTCGGGCTGGCCCTCGAGCGCTCCGGCCAGGGCGGTCATGTGCGGCGCGAGCGTCGGGATGTGGGCATGGAAGCCGGTGTCGGCCGCGAGCACGAGCGACACGGGGGCGGCCAGGACGCGGTCGCGGTTGCCCTCGGCCATGTGTGCGGCGAGGCGCTGGCGGGCCTCCGGCGTGCGCACGACGAGCAGGCGCAGCGGGATGATGTTGAGGGCCGTCGGGCCCCACTTGACCAGGTCGTACACGGCGGCGATCTGCTCGTCGCTGACCTCGTCGGGGGTGAACGCGGCGGCGGTGCGCGCCTCGCGGAACAGAAGGTCGGCGACGTCGTCGGCAACAGCCAGGCCGGGCGTCGGGAAGTCGAGGCCATCCAGGACGGTCGTGTCAGTGGTCATGTCTTGTTGAAGCATCAACTATCCAGGGTTGTTCCGGGCAGCGGGGTGGCGGTGGTCACAGTCCGCGGCCCACCTATCCTGGTGGGCATGGCAGACCCTCTCGTGCTCGGGATCGAGACCTCTTGCGATGAGACGGGCGTCGCCCTCGTGCGCGGCTACGACCTGCTGGTCGACGCGGTCGCCAGCTCGGTCGACGAGCACGCGCGGTTCGGCGGGATCATCCCGGAGATCGCGTCGCGGGCGCACCTCGAGGCCATGGTGCCGACGATCGAGCGGGCGCTGGCCACCGCCGACGTCTCGCTCGGCGAGGTCGACGCGATCGCGGTCACCGCCGGCCCGGGGCTCGTCGGCCCCCTGACCGTGGGGGCGTCGGCGGCGAAGGCCCTGGCGCTCGCGCTCGACAAGCCGCTCTACGGCGTCAACCACGTGATCGGCCACGCGGTGGTCGACGAGCTGGTCGACGGCGCGTTCCCCGAGCGGGTCATGGCGCTCGTGGTCTCGGGCGGGCACTCGTCGCTGCTGCTCATCGACGACACGGTCAACATCACCGAGCTGGGCTCGACGCTGGACGACGCGGCGGGCGAGGCGTTCGACAAGGTCGGCCGGCTGCTCGGGCTCCCGTACCCCGGCGGCCCGCACATCGACCGCCTCGCGCGCGAGGGCGACCCCACCGCGATCCGCTTCCCCCGGGGCCTGACCGCGGCCAAGGACCAGGCCGCGCACGCCGCCGACTTCTCGTTCTCCGGCCTCAAGACGGCCGTCGCCCGGTGGGTCGAGGCCCGGCAGGACGCAGGCCTGGAGGTGCCGCTGCCCGACGTCGCCGCATCGTTCGCGGAGGCCGTGGCCGACGTGCTGACCGCGAAGACGATCGCCGCGTGCCGCGCCCACGGCGTCGAGACCCTGGTGGTCGGCGGCGGCTTCTCCGCGAACTCGCAGCTGCGGGACATGGCCGCGAAGCGCTGCGCCGAGGCCGGGATCGAGCTCCGCATCCCCCCGATCCGCTACTGCACCGACAACGGGGCCATGATCGCGGCGCTGGGCTCCGCGGTCGTCCGCCGCGGCCTCCCGCCKTCGTCGCTCGACCTGCCGGTCGACTCGTCGATGCCGTTGACGACCGTGCTGGTCTGAGGACGCGCGGTCGCGCGGAGCCTAGAGGGGTCGCCCGGCCTTCATCTCGGCGACGAGCGAGCGGACGACGGCGTCGAGCTCGCCCGCATGCCGCCGGGCGACCGCACGCTGGCGCTGGTAGGACGCACCCCGGCGCAGGATCACGCGCACCTGCTCGAGCTCGGCGGCGCAGCCCAGCCGCTCGGCGACCGGGGCCAGGTCGACCAGCCAGCGGCCGACGGCGTCGGTGACCAGCTCCTCGTCGCCGGCCGCGTTCGTGATGATGATCGCGTCCATGCCGTAGCGGGCCGASCGCCACTTGTTCTCCTGCGCGAACCACGGCGGCAGCGTCGGCAGCGTCTCGCCGCGGTCGAGCATGGTCGAGAAGTGCTCGACGAAGCAGTGCGTGAGCGCCGAGATCGCCGCGACCTCGAGCAGGTTGGAGGCGCCGTCGGCGATCCGCATCTCCAGGGTGCCGAACCGGGGGGACGGACGGACGTCCCAGCGGACCTCGTCGAACTGGTCGATCACGCCGGTGTGCAGCATGTCGCCCACGTACTGCTCGAGCTGGGACCACTCCTCGAAGCCGAACGGCAGCCCGGCGGTCGGCAGCTGCTGGAAGAGGAGCGCGCGGTTGGACGCGTAGCCCGTGTCCTTGCCGCCCCAGAAGGGGGACGATGCCGACAGCGACTGGATGTGCGCGAACACCGTGAGCATCGCCCGCGAGATCGGCAGGACCTTGTCGCGGTCCTCGATGCCGACGTGCACGTGCACGCCGTAGATGAGCATCTGCCGGCCCCACCACTGCGTGCGGTCGATGAGGGTGGCGTACCGCTGCTTGTCGGTGACCTTCTGCTGGGCCCAGTGCGCGAAGGGGTGCGTGGCGCCGCCCATGAGCTCGATGCGCAGGGGAGAGGCGACCGCGCTCACCTCGTCGAGGGMGCGCTGGAGGTCGGCGGTCGCCTCGGCGATGGTCCGGCTCTTGTTCGACCGGATCTCCACGGTGTTGAGCAGCAGCTCCTGGGTGATCAGCGGGTGCTCGGACCCGTCGGCGGGTCGGACCGCCGCCAGCACGGCCTCGGCGGCCTGGCGCAGGTCGCCGGAGTCGGCGTCGACCAGCCCGACCTCCCACTCGATCCCGACGGTCGAGCGCTCGGACTGCGCGAACGGCAGCGGCACCGGGGCGGCCATCAGGCGGGCTCCACCACGAGCACCTGCTGGCTTCCCGCTACCCGCGTGAGGATGATCGTGCCCGTCGCGCTGCCCCGCAGGTCGAGCTGGCGGCGCAGCTGCTCGGGCACCACGGCGGTGCCGCGCTTCTTGATGGTGAGCTTTCCCACGTCGCGACCTCGCAGGTAGGTCCGGAGCCGCTTGAGGCCGAACGGCATGGTGTCGAGCACCCGGTACGCCGTCGCGGCCGGCACCGGCACCAGCGCGTCCGACGTCACGTACGCGATGGTGGGGTCGACGAGCCGGCCGCGCACCTGGGCCGCGATCTCGCCGACCAGCCCCGCGCGGATCACGGCGCCGTCGGGCTCGTAGAGGTAGCCGCCCACGGGCCCGGTCGGCGGCCGCTCGTCGGAGGTCTGCTCCACCACGTGCGCCTCGCCCGCGCGCAGGACCAGCGCGGAGCGGCCCGGTCCCTCCGGGGCGAGCGGACCGAACCAGAGCCCGACCTCGACGACGTCGCCGTCGACCGAGACCCACTGCGCGTGGGCGTCGCGGGGCAGCGCCGTGTGGGGGATGCCCGGGCCGAGCTTGAGCCCGAGCGCGGGCACCCGCTCGCGGACGGCGAGGACCGCGTCGAGCGACGGCTCGTACGCGGCCGGGTCGAACACCCGGCTGCCCGAGGAGGTCCGGCGTGCGGGGTCCGCGTAGACCCCGTCGACCCCCTCGGCCTCGAGGTCCAGCGCGAGCCCGTCGCCGTGCCGCACGTGCGCGTCGGGGAAGTGCCGCAGGTTCACGGTCGCGATCGCGGCTGTCGCCTCGTCGACGTCGGTGGCCAGCACGCTCAGGCCGATGCCGGCGAAGGCCATGGCGTCCGCGCCGATGCCGCTGGTGAGGTCCGCGACCAGGGTGCTGCCCGCGTCCCGGTACCGGCGGGCGTGGTGGGCGGCGACGGAGAGGCGCGTGGCCTGCTCGAGGCCGGCCGCGGTGAAGAGCATGCCGTCCGCGAACGTGCCGAACTTGGCGGCGGCCTTGGCGCGCAGGCGCGACTGGGTGAGAGCGGCGGCGACGAGCGCGGGGTCGATGCCCTCGTCGCGCAGGCGCTCGGACAGGGCCATCGTGCGGGACTCGTCGTACGGCGGCAGCGCCGACAGCAGGGCCCAGCCCGCGGGGCTGAGCAGCTGGGCGATGCCGTCGCGGTCCATGCCCGCGATCCTCGCACGCAGCGACCCTCCCGGTGGGTGATCCGGACGGCTTGCTGGCACTCGCCTTGACCGAGTGCTAACCGGTTCCTAGAGTGAGTGGCTGGCACTCTCCCGGTGAGTGTGCCAGCTGTGCTCCAGGCCGCGGCACCCGCGACGACGTGGCCCGACAGCGCGCACGAACCTCAGAGAACTACTCACATGCGAAGGGGAGGTCCGCTGTGTCGGTCTCCATCAAGCCCCTCGAGGACCGGATCGTCGTCAAGACGCTCGAGGCAGAGACGACGACCGCTTCCGGTCTCGTCATCCCGGACAGCGCCAAGGAGAAGCCCCAGGAGGGCGAGGTCCTGGCGGTCGGTCCCGGCCGTGTCGACGACAACGGCAACCGGATCCCGCTCGACGTCGCCGTCGGCGACAAGGTCATCTACTCGAAGTACGGCGGCACCGAGGTCAAGTACTCGGGCGAGGAGTTCCTCATCCTCTCGGCCCGCGACATCCTCGCGATCGTCGTCAAGTGATCGCCGGGGCGCACTAGCCGCCCCGCACGCAGCAGGGCCCTCACGGCGACGCCGTGGGGGCCCTGCTCGTTCATGGGCGTCCGCTTCCTGGACGTCCGCTTCCTAGACGTCGGCGCAGCCCAGCGGCTCCGCCGCCGTGACGGTGTCCGGGCAGACCTGGTGGATCCAGCCCTGCACGCCCCACTCGTCCTGGGTGCTGTCGACGAACAGCTCGAGGCCGTCGATGCCCGGACCCACGCGGTAGTAGGTGGTGAGGGGGTCGCCCTCCGTGCTCAGGGCGGTCACGACGAGCTCGGCGCCGTCAGCCGTCGCCGCATCGTCGAGGCAGGCCCACGCGTCGTCGCCGACCGTCCTGCCCTGGTCGACCCGGACCGTGCCGCAGGAGGGCAGCTCGGTGCGCTCGGTGAACGATGCCGGCGCACCCCCGCCCTGGCACGCCGAGAGGGCGAGCGCCACCCCGAGCGCGATCGCCGCCGTCCGTCGGCCTGGGTCCATACCCGGACTGTGTCCCCGACGGGGAAGATCTTGCGCGGCACACGGAAGAGCCCTCCCCTCGTCGTGCCGAGGGGAGGGCTCTGCTCGTGGGAGCTGTGATCGTGGGTGCTCGGGGTCAGCCGACCCGGCTGGCGCGGCCGCGCTGGGCGAGGATCGCGGCGCGCTCGTCCTCGGACAGCCCGCCCCACACGCCGTAGGGCTCCCGGACGGCCAGCGACTGCTCGCGGCACTCCTTGATGACCGGGCACGTGGCGCAGATCGCCTTGGCGGCCTCGGCGCGGCGACGGCGAGCGGAGCCCCGCTCGCCCTCGGGGTGGAAGAAGAGGTCCTGGTCCTCGTCGCGGCAGGCTCCGTCGAACTGCCACTCCCACAGGTCCATCACCGGTCCGGGAAGGCGCGAGATCTCGGCCATGAGTTCCTCCTCAGTCGATCCGTCGCGTGGCCGCGATGGCGGCTGCGCCGGGAAGTCGTGAACACGGGAAGCCCGCGATGTCTACGGGGTGACGCGTTGGAGAGGACGTTACAACCGCGCCAGAAGTTGTTCAAGACCGTGTCACACATTCGTGTGATGACGCGATTGCGGGTGAAGCCGCAGGTCGGCGTGTCGTCGTGCGACACGCCAGGGCGGGCCGATTCGACGTGGCCTGGCAGAATCGCGCCATGGTGACGCGCGAGGACGACGAACCGGCGGGACCGCCGACGCCCGCCCTCGCCGTCGCCGCGGTGGCCCGACGGCTGGGCGTCGCCCCCGCCACGCTGCGCACCTGGGACCGGCGGTACGGGCTCGGTCCGTCGGAGCACTCCGCGGGCGCGCACCGCCGGTACTCGGCCGTCGACGTCGAACGACTGCTGGTGATGCGCCGGCTCACGCTCGACGGCGTCGCACCCGCCGAGTCCGCCCGCATCGCGCTCGCGACCGACGTCGCCGCCGGCCCTGCCGCGGATGCCCTGGACGGCGAGTCGACACCGACCGCCGTCGTGGACGCCGCGCTCGCGGGGGACGTGGACCGGTGCCACCGCCTCCTCGCGCTCGACGGCCGCGGCGACGTCGTGCAGTGGTGGACGGGCCTGGTCGAGCCCGTGCTCGCCGCCCTGGCCCGCCGGACCGTGGTGGACCCGCCCGGGGTCGACGCGGTCGCCGCGGTGCACGCCGGCGTGCTCGCGGCCCTGCGGCAGCGCCTCGCGCCCCTGGCAGGTGCCCGGCGGCCCGTGGTCCTCGTGCTCGTCGCGCCGCGCGAACCCCGGCCGCTCGTCGCGCACGCCCTGGCCGGCGCGCTCGCGGCGGAGGGGGTGGATGCCCGGATCGTCGGCGGTCCCGTCGGCGCCCACCACGCCGTCGAGCTCGCGGCCATGACCCGGGCGAAGGCCGTCGTGACGCTGGGGGAGCGGGTCGACGCGGACCTCGAGGTGGTGGAGCGGCTCGCCGGCGAGCAGCCCCACCTGCCGCAGTTCGTGATGGTCCCCGACGCCGCCGCGCACGCCGTCCCGCTGGACCGCTCGGTGCACCGGGCACGCACCTTCACGGGCCTCCTGCACGAGGTGCTGGCAGTTGCGACCGCGGGTGTCGAGCGCTGAACGGACGAATCGCCGCCGCMGAGTGGGGGAGACATTCCGCTCAGGAGGCGCACAGCCGGACGAAGCCCCGTCCGGAGCGGGTGGGGTTCGCCACTGCGGCTAACTTCTGCCTGATCGTCGGCCGATAGGAACCAAGTGCCCCGACGGGGCCCGAGAGGGGATACAACATGGCGGGAGTCGTGGTCTGTCACGGCTCGGCGGTCGTTCGTGAGCGGCTCGTCGTGACCTCCATCGGCGTGCCCGCACTCGGCCCGGTACGCGCGGCGTCGTCGGTCGACGAGCTGCTGAGCCTGGCGCGGCGCATGCCGCCGACGGTCGTGCTGCTCGATGCGCACCTGGCGGCACCGGGGGCGATCGAGGCGATCCGTCGTCTGCGTGCCGTCGCGCCCGCCGCCGCCATCGTGCTGCTCGCGCTGCCGGACGACACCGTGGCGCTCGACCGTGCGCTCGCGCTCGGTGCCCGTGGCTTCCTGGCGCCCGACGTCGGCCGCGCCGAGCTCTCCGCGGTCGCCGCCCACGTGCTGGCCAGCCCCGTGCTGCCCGCGCCCGCCGGGCCGCGCACGCCGCCCGTCGACGTGCCCAGCCAGGGTGGGTTCCGGGGCGACGCGCGGACCCCGTCCGAGGGTGTGCCGGTCGTCTCCGCGCCGGACGCGAACGGTGCTCCGGTCGGCGTCCCCACCACGGGGGCCATCCCCGGCGTGCCGCTGACCAAGCGCGAGATCGAGGTGCTCACCGGCATGAGCCACGGCCGGTCGAACGCGCAGATCGGCGCCGAGCTCTACCTGTCCGAGGACACGGTCAAGACCCACGCCCGCCGGCTGTTCCGCAAGCTCGGCGCCAACGACCGGGCCCAGGCTGTCGCGATCGGTCTACGGCGAGGGCTGATCCGGTAGTTCCGAGCACGTATCCTTGCCAGATGACGGAGCACTCGCCTGCCGACCCGTTCGCGCGCATCGGGCTGACCTACGACGACGTGCTCCTCCTGCCGGGGGAGACGGACGTCATCCCGAGCGAGGTGGACACCACCTCGCGCCTGACGCGCGAGATCTCGGTGCGCGTGCCGCTGCTGTCGGCCGCCATGGACACCGTCACCGAGTCGCGCATGGCCATCGCCATGGCGCGCCAGGGCGGCATCGGGATCCTGCACCGSAACCTGTCCATCGAGGACCAGGCSCACCAGGTCGACCTGGTGAAGCGCTCCGAGTCCGGCATGATCACGGACCCGGTCACGGTCGGCCCGGACGCGACGCTCGCGGAGCTCGACCACCTGTGCGGCATCTACCGCGTGTCCGGCCTGCCGGTCATCGCGGAGAACGGGCTGCTGCTCGGCATCATCACCAACCGTGACCTGCGCTTCGTGCCCGGCGGCGAGTTCGAGACCCGCCGCGTGCGCGAGATCATGACGCCGATGCCCCTGGTCACCGCGCCGGTCGGGATCGCGCGCGACGACGCCGCGGCCCTGCTGGCCAAGCACAAGATCGAGAAGCTGCCGCTGGTCGACGACGCCGGCATCCTGCGCGGGCTCATCACCGTCAAGGACTTCGTGAAGACCGAGCAGTACCCGGACGCCACGAAGGACGGGGAGGGTCGGCTGGTCGTCGGTGCCGCCATCGGCTTCTTCGGGGATGCCTGGGAGCGGGCCTCCGCACTGGTGGAGGCGGGGGTGGACGCGCTCGTCGTCGACACCGCCAACGGCCACGCCCGGCTGATGCTCGACATGGTCCGCCGGCTGAAGTCCGACCCCGCGACCCGCCACGTCCAGGTCATCGGCGGCAACGTCGCGACGACCCCGGGTGCGCAGGCGCTGGTCGACGCAGGGGTCGACGCCGTGAAGGTCGGCGTCGGGCCCGGCTCCATCTGCACCACCCGCGTGGTCGCCGGCGTCGGTGTCCCGCAGGTCACCGCCATCTACGACGCCGCYCGCGCCTGCAAGCCGGCCGGCGTGCCGGTCATCGGCGACGGCGGCCTGCAGTACTCCGGGGACATCGCCAAGGCCCTCGTCGCCGGGGCGGACACCGTCATGCTCGGGTCGCTGCTGGCCGGCTGCGACGAGTCGCCGGGCGAGCTCGTGTTCGTCAACGGCAAGCAGTACAAGCACTACCGCGGCATGGGGTCGCTGGGGGCCATGGCGTCGCGCGGCCGGATCTCGTACTCCAAGGACCGGTACTTCCAGGCCGACGTGTCGTCCGACGAGAAGATCGTCCCCGAGGGCATCGAGGGCCAGGTGCCGTACCGCGGCCCGCTGTCGGCCGTCGCGCACCAGCTGATCGGTGGCCTGCACCAGTCGATGTTCTACGTCGGCGCGCACACGATCCCGCAGCTGCAGGACCGGGGGAAGTTCATCCGGATCACGGCAGCCGGGCTCAAGGAGTCCCACCCGCACGACATCCAGATGACCGTCGAGGCGCCGAACTACACCGGCCGCTGAGCACTCTTGTCTGACCCGGCGGACTTCTACACCGGGCTGGTCGCCGAGCTGTACGGGCCGCTGCGGTCCTTCACGTCCGACCCCGCGCCGTACGCCTCGTTCATCCGCGCGTCCGGCGAGCCCGCCCTCGAGCTCGGGTGCGGCGACGGCGACCCGCTCCTCGACCTGCGTGCGCTCGGGCTCGACGTGGACGGTGTGGACTCGTCGGCCGACATGCTCGACCGACTGCGGCGCGCGGCTGCTGCGCGGGAGCTGGCGGTCACCGTCTTTCGGCAACGCATGGAGGAGCTCGACCTGCCGCGCCGGTACCGGTCGATCTTCCTGGCCGGGGCGACCTTCAACCTCCTTCCTTCCGACGACGTCGCCCTCCGGGCCCTCCGCGCGATCCGCGCGCACCTGACCGACGACGGGTCCGCGCTGGTGCCGTTGTTCGTGCCGGGTCCGACGCCCGCCGTGCAGATCGGGGTGTTCCGCGAGGCGTTCATCGGTGGCGCAGTGCTGCGGGTCGCTGTCGTGCACGAGTCGCTCGATCACGCGGCGCGCGTCCGACGGACGACGCTGCGGTACGAGCGGGTGGCGGACGGGGTCGTCGAGGTGGCGGAGCGTGAGTGGCTCCTGCACTGGTACACGCGGGCCGGGTTCGAGGCGCTCGCCGTCGTGGCCGGGCTCGAGCCGACGACTGTCGCTGATCCCGAGGACGCGGCCGCGGTGACGGTGACGCTGCGGGTTCGGTGAGGCTTCCCGGAACGGAAGCGCATTTCTGGCGGTCAATTGTTGTGTGGATGACCGGTCGATTTTCGGGGGCTGTGGGCGGCTCGATGCATCGTCGGCAGGTCGCTGACCTGCGAACATGTGAATTCCTCCTTTTGTCTCACGATGCGGTCGAATGCCCCGGTGAATGTCAGTGGTGGCTGGGAGACTTCTTTGTGGCGGGATTGTGGGACCCGGTTCGCGGGTTCGCCCCGGTGGCGCGAGGAGGTGGGCGGCGGTGTCGATCGAGGAGATCTCGCGGGGGGCGAGTCGTCCGCGCGCAGCCGCCGCCGCAGGTGAGGTCGGGTCCGAACCGGGTGGGGCGTGTGCCGAGTCCGAGACCGCGGGGTCCGGTGTCGGGTCGGCGGCGCCGGAGACCGCGGGGTCCGGTGTCGGGTCGCCGGCGGCGGCGTTGGCGGCGTTGACTGCGGCGGTCGACGCGCTGGCGGCCGCATCCGACCCGACCTGCCCCACGGGTCGCCTGGAGGGGGAGGCGGCGGTCGAGGTGGTGCGCGAGGCCCTCGCGGTGGCGGGGCGYTTGTCGGCGATCGCGGCGCGGGTGGTGCCGGTGGTGGAGGCGGACGGGTGGTGGGCGCTGGATGGTGCCCGGTCGATCACGACGTGGGTCGCGGCGCAGGGTCGGCTGCCGCACGGGGAGGCCAAGCGGCTGGTCACGTTGGGGCGGGCGTTCCGCGACGCGGCACCGCGCACCGCGGCCGACGCGGTCGCCGGCACCGTGCCCGTSGACGCGGCSCACGCGATCGCGGCCGCGGCGAACACCCAGGACCGTCGCWCGGCCCTGGCCGCCCCCAGCGAGGAGTGCGGGGAGGAGTTCCTGCTGGAGCTGGCCCGGGTGCTGCCGGCCGCCCAGTTCCGGGTGCTGACCCGCCGCTGGGCCGCGCACGCCGACCCCGGCGCCGACGACCGCGGCYACGTCGAAGCCTCCGACCGGGAGTTCTTGACCCTSGCSCAGACGATGGACGGGTGCCACCTGCGCGGGTTCCTGACCRCCGAGCACGGGCACGCCCTGCAAGCCGCCCTGGACGCSRTGACCRCCAAGTCCGCCGACCAGGCMGGKCACCCCGCGAGCCGGCGCCGCGCGGGGGCGTTGCTGAACCTGACCCGCCTGGTCCTGGACCGCGACCTGACCGGCACCACCGGCACCCACCGCCCGCACATCACCGCCGTGGTCGACCTGGACACCCTGCACCGCGCCCTGAACCGCGCCCCCGGCACCCGGGCGGGCGACGACACGACACCCGGCCCCCGGTCCGGCGTCAATGGCGAGCCGCAGGAAGTGGGTTCGGGCGACGACCAGTCGCCAACCGGATCGCCACCAGCGGGAGACGTCGGGTCACCGCCGTCACCACCAGCCGGCAGCGCACCACCGCGCCCGCCGGGGCCGGTCGGGGACGTGGAGCGGTTCGCGGTCGCCGAGCTGGTCGGCACCGGACCCATCCCGGACACCGTGCTCGCCCGGCTCGCGTGCGACT
>NZ_JBFULZ010000086.1:0-15859 GCF_054049635.1 Cellulomonas sp. P5_C6
GTGCCGTGACCGCGTCGACGGCACCGCGCGCCACGTCGTCGCCGACGTCCGGGTCGTGCCGGTCCAGGCCACCCGAGGCGGCGCGCCGGTAGCCGGCCTCGGTCACCGTCAGGGTGACGACCCCGACCTCGGGACGGCTCAGGTGGTCCCGCCAGGCGCCCGCGTCCGCCCCGTCGTGCACGGAGACCAGCGAGTCGACCACGACAGGGTCGTCCCGGCCGGCGGAGCGGACGAGCACGGTGTAGCGGCCGTCCTGGGTCACGAGGGGTACGGCGGCGGCCGCCGATCGACCCGTGAAGGCGGCCACGCCCCAACGGTCCGCGACGCCCACCGACGTGTTGGCCAGGTCGGTGTACCAGATCGGGTGAGCCCGGGCGAAGGCCCCGAGCCCCAGGTGGACCAGCCGTACCGGGGCCGGCGCCTCGATGCGCTCCCAGCCCGTCTCGTCGTGCACGGTGTCCACCTCCAGATCGGCGACCCCTCGTCGGGTCTCGGACGATTCAGCACCCGGACAGGGTCCGATGGCAATCGGTTGCCGCGACTTGCCTCGCCGCCCACGGGTCAGGCGTTCCGACGGCGCACCCGTCCGGCCGTCGACTCCCGCACGACGAGCTGCGCGGGCAGGAGTGCCGGCCGCACGTCGGGCGGCGTCCGCGAGCGCATCCCGACCAGCAGGGTTTGCACGGCGTACCGGCCCAGCGACTGCAACGGTGCGGCGACCGTGGTGAGCGACGGCGAGCAGAGCTCGGCGCCGAAGATGTCGTCGAACCCGACGACGCTGACGTCGTGCGGCACGCGGACGCCGGCCGCCGCCAGCCCGCGCATCAGGCCGATGGCGACCAGGTCGTTGTAGGCGACGGTCGCGGTCACCGTGGAGCCGGCCACGTCCGCCGCCGCCTCCGTCCCACCCGCGAGCGTGGGCGTGTAGGGCCCGAGGCGCTGCACCCGCAGGCCGAGCTCGTCGGCGGCCTCGCGCATCGCGCGCCAGCGCATGCCGTCCGCCCACGACGCCTCGGGTCCCGCGGCGTACGCGATGGACCGGTGACCGAGCTCGGCCAGGTGCTCCATGGCCCGCCGCATCCCGCGCGCGTTGTCGGTGATGACGCTGGGGATGCCGGTGAGCACCCGGTTGAGGACCACTGTCGGGCGCTGCTTGGCCATGACCCGGATCGCGGAGTCGGACATGCGCGACGTGCCGAGCACGACGCCCTCGACCAGCGGCAGCGACCTCTCGAGCGCCTTGCGCTCCGCGGTCGCCGACTCGTGCACGTCCGCCACGAGCAGCGTGTAGTCCGCCTCCGTCGCCGCCATCTCGGCCCCGCGGATGATCTCGAAGTAGAACGGGTTGGTCACGTCGGAGACGACGAGCGCCAGCAGCGACGTCTTGCCGGTGGGCAGCGCCCGCGCCAGCGGGTTCGCGCGGTAGCCCATCTCCTCGGCGACCCGGCGGATCCGCGCCGCGGTGTCGGCATTCACCCGCCCCGGCCGGGAGAACGCCCGCGACACCGTCGACGGCGCGACCCCGCAGGCCTTCGCCACGTCGTAGATCGTCGGGACACGGCGCTCCTCCACCCTCCGGACGGTAGGCGTCGCGACAAGTCGTGGCAACCGCTTGTCGTCCCGGGGACGCGGGGCGTCAATGAGTGCACCGGCCGATGCGCAGATGCGTCGCCGGCGATGAGAGGAGAGCACCGATGCTTCGTCCCCAGGACACCGCGAGCCGCGAGCGCAAGACGCTGAACGGCATGTGGGACTTCCGCCTGGACGCCCCCGGCGCCGGCCGCCGCGAGCGCTGGCACGACGGCCCCCTCGCCGGAGCGCAGGCCATGCCCGTCCCCGCGAGCTACAACGACGTGCTCGTGGGGACCACCGGACGCGACCACGTCGGCGACGCCTGGTACCAGACCTCGGTCCGGGTGCCTCGCGGTTGGGAGGGCCAGCGGATCGCGCTGCGGTTCGACTCCGCCACGCACGCCGCGGTCGTGTGGGTCGGCGACACCGAGGTCGTGCGCCACGAGGGCGGCTACACGCCGTTCGAGGCCGACGTCACCGCCCTGGTCACGGCAGGCGACGAGATCCGCGTGACCGCCGTCGTCAACAACGAGCTGAGCTTCCAGACCATCCCGCCGGGCATCGTGCACGACACCCCGCGGGGGCGTCGTCAGCAGTACTTCCACGACTTCTTCAACTTCGCCGGCCTGCACCGCTCGGTGTGGCTGTACGCGACGCCGACGACGTACGTCGACGACGTCGTCGTCACCACGGACCTGCAGGGCACGACGGGCGTCGTCGCGTACGACGTCACGGTCGCCGGCGACGCCGAGCACACCGTGCGCGTCACGCTCCGCGACGCCGACGGCCGCACCGTCGCGACCGCCGAGGGCGCCAGCGGCGAGCTGGCGGTGCCCGACGTGCACCGGTGGGAGCCCGGAGCCGGCTACCTGTACGACGCCGAGATCCAGCTGCTCGACACGTCGGGGTCACCGTTCGACAGCTACCACCAGAGCGTCGGCGTCCGCACCGTCGAGGTCCGTGGCACGCAGTTCCTCATCAACGGCGAGCCCTTCTACTTCCAGGGCTTCGGCAAGCACGAGGACACCGCGGTGCGCGGCAAGGGGCACGACGACGCGTACCTCGTGCACGACTTCGAGCTCCTCGACTGGATCGGTGCCAACTCGTTCCGGACCTCCCACTACCCGTACGCCGAGGAGGTGTACGAGTACGCGGACCGCAAGGGCATCGTCGTCATCGACGAAGTCGCGGCGGTCGGGCAGAACATGGGCCTGGCCGGGGGCGTGTTCGGCGGCCAGAGCTATGTGACGTTCTCCCCGGAGACGGTGAACGACGTCAGCCAGGAGGCCCACGCGCAGGCCATCCGAGAGCTCGTCGCCCGCGACAAGAACCACCCAAGCGTCGTGCTCTGGTCCATCGCCAACGAGCCCGAGTCCGACACCGACGCCGCACGCGCCTACTTCGAGCCGCTGTTCGCCCTCACCCGCGAGCTGGACCGCAGCCGCCCGGTCGGCTTCGTCAACGTGATGCTCGCTCCGCACGGGACGTGCCAGGTCTCCGAGCTCGGGGACGTGCTCATGCTCAACCGCTACTACGGCTGGTACGTGAACACGGGCGACCTGGTCGCCGCGGAGGCCGCCTGGCTGGCCGAGCTGCAGCAGTGGGCCGGCGACGGCAAGCCGATCATCATCACCGAGTACGGCGCCGACACGCTCGCCGGCGTGCACTCGCTGACCCCGCAGCCGTGGTCCGAGGAGTACCAGGTCGAGTACCTGGAGATGAACCACCGCGTGTTCGACGCGGTCGACGCCGTCGTCGGCGAGCAGGTCTGGAACTTCGCCGACTTCGCCACCGCGTCGAACAGCGTGTTCCGGGTGGACGGCAACAAGAAGGGCGTCTTCACCCGCGACCGCCGCCCCAAGTCGGCCGCGCACGTGCTGCGCCGCAGATGGACCACCAAGCCGTGACCCGCAGCACCCAGCCACCCCTTGATCGAGGAGCCGTCATGACCAGCACCGTCGCTGTCCAGGACCCACCCGTCACCACGCCCGTCACCACGCCCACCGCCGCGCCGGCCCCGACGCTCCGGTTCCGCACGTACCTCGGGTACGCCGCCGGGGATGCGGGCAACAACCTGGCGTTCTCCATGACGTCGATGTTCCTGCTGCTGTACTACACCGACGTCGTCGGCATCTCCGCGGCMGCCGCGGGCACCCTGTTCCTCGTCGTCCGGGTCTGGGACGCGTTCGCCGACATCTGGGCGGGCCGCCAGGTCGACAAGACCATGACCCGCTGGGGCAAGTTCCGGCCGTTCTTCCTGTTCGGCTCGCTCCCCCTGCTCCTGCTCTCGGTGGCGACGTTCACGGTCCCCGGCGGCCTCGGCGGCACGGGCAAGCTGATCTACGCCTACCTGACGTACGCGCTGCTCGGCCTCGCCTACAGCCTGGTGAACATCCCGTACGGCTCGCTCGCGTCCGCCATGACGCAGGAGCCCGTGGAGCGCGCGCGGCTGGCGAGCTTCCGCTCGATGGGCACCGCGGCGACGATCATCGCGCTGGCGTTCATCGTGGCGCCGCAGATCAAGAGCTCGGACAACCTGCAGCAGTCGCTGACCCTGACCACCCTGCTCTTCGTCGTCATCGGGTTCGGGCTCTACATGCTGCTGTTCGCCACGTCGAAGGAGCGCGTGGCCCGCGATGTCGCCCACGTGAGCCTCAAGCAGAGCCTCGGCACCCTCAAGGGCAACCGCCCGCTGCTCATGCTGTGCCTGTCCGCGCTGTCGTTCCTGGTCGGCATGTTCACCCTGCAGACCGTCCAGGCGTACTACGCCCGGGACGTCCTGGGCGACGCCAACTACTTCATCATCCTGACCGTCGTCAGCACGGGCGTCATGTTCGTCGTCGCGGGCTTCATCCCCCGGATCGTGCGGGCGGTCGGCAAGAAGCCCGCGTATGTGGCCAGCAGTGTTGTCGCCATCGTCGCCGCCCTCGGCATCGCCCTGACGCCGTCGACCCGGCCGGGTCTCGCCATCGCGTTCTTCGGCCTCTACGGCGTCGGCATGGCCGCTGTGAACACCCTGATGTGGGCGCTCGAGGCCGACACCGTCGAGTACGGCGAGTGGCGGACCGGCGTGCGGACCGAGGGCACCACCTACGCGGTCTTCTCCTTCACCCGCAAGGTCGGGCAGGCCGTCGGTGGGGCCGCCGCGGCGTTCGGTCTCGCCTTCGTCGGCTACGTGGCCCAGCAGGACGTGCAGAGCCAGGCCACCCAGGACGGCATCCGCTACATCGCCGGCTTCGTCCCTGCGGCCTTCATCACGGTCGGCGTCCTCATCATGGTCTTCTACCCCCTGACCGAGGCCCGGTTCCGCACCATGGTCGCCGAGGTGGCGGCACGTCGCGCAGCGCGGGAGGGCTGACCGTGCCCACGCTCACCGCCCCGGCCCTGCGCCTGCACCCCGACCGGCTGCTGCCGTCCGCACCCGAGCGGCTGGCGATCGCCCGCCGCCTCTACGACGAGGTCCGCGACCTGCCCATCCTGTCCCCGCACGGGCACGTCGAGGCGAGGCTGCTCGCCGAGGACCGGCCGTTCACGGACCCGACGTCGCTGCTGGTCACGCCCGACCACTACGTGACCCGGCTGCTGCACGCGTCCGGTGTCCCCCTCGACCGGCTCGGGGTCGGGCAGGGCCCGCTCTCCCCCGACGCCGCCCGGGCGGCCTGGCGGCTGCTGTGCGAGAACTGGAGCGTCTACCGCGCGACCCCCGTGAAGTACTGGCTCGAGAGCGCCCTGTCCGACGTGTTCGGCCAGAGCCTGCGGCCCAGCGCGCGGACCGCCGACGAGCTGTACGACGGGATCGCCGACCAGCTCGCCCAGCCCGCGTTCCGGCCCCGGGCGCTGTTCGACCGGTTCGGGATCGAGGTCCTGGCCACCACGGACGACCCGGCGGACGACCTGGCCGCCCACGCGGCCCTGCGCGACGACCCCACGTTCACCGGGCGCGTGGTGCCGACGTTCCGGCCCGACCGCTACCTCGAGGCGGGTCGGCCCGAGTGGGCTCGGGACGTCCTGCGGCTCGGGGCCGTCGCGGGCGTCGACACCGGCACCTACGCCGGGTGGGTCGGCGCGATGGAGGACCGTCGCGCGTACTTCCGGGCGCGTGGCGGCGTCTCCACCGACCACAGCCACGAGGATGTCGGCACGGAGCCGCTCGCCCGCGCCGACGCCGAGCGGATCTACGCCGCCGCGCTGTCGGGCGTGGCGACCGCGCCGCAGGCCACGGCTCTGCGGCGGCACATGCTGCTCGAGATGGCCCGGATGGCGACCGAGGACGGTCTGACCATGACCCTCCACCCGGGCGTCCGACGCGGCCACCACACCCCGACGGCAGCCCGGTTCGGGCCGGACACCGGGCACGACCTGCCCCTGCCCGGGGCGTTCACCGACGCCCTGCGCCCCCTCCTCGAGCGGTACGGGACCCACCCGAACCTCACGCTCGTGCTGTTCACCCTCGACGAGACCGTGTTCTCCCGGGAGCTCGCGCCCCTCGCCGGGTTCTATCCGTCGGTGTACGTGGGCGCACCCTGGTGGTTCCTCGACGCGCCCGACGCCATCCGTCGCTGGCGGTCCGCGGTGTCCGAGACCGCCGGACTGTCCCGGACCAGCGGCTTCATCGACGACACCCGCGCGTTCTGCTCGATCCCCGCGCGGCACGACATGGCGCGCAGGCTCGACGCCGGCTACCTCGCCGGGCTCGTGGCGGACCACCGGCTCGACGAGGACGAGGCCGCGGACGCGGTCGTGGACATGACGCGCGGGCGTCCGCTGCAGGTCTTCGGCCTCGCGTAGCCCGTGTCGCACGTCCCGGGCAGACTCGGGTCATGGGTTCTCCCACGGCCTGGGTGCTGCACGTCGACCTCGACCAGTTCGTCGCGGCCGTCGAGGTGCTGCGCCGCCCGGAGCTGGCCGGCCWGCCGGTGGTCGTCGGCGGCCGCGGCGACCCGACCGAGCGGGGTGTCGTCTCCACCGCGTCCTACGAGGCCCGGGCCTTCGGCGTGCACTCCGGCATGCCGCTGCGGGTGGCGGCCCGCAAGCTGCCCGACGCCGTGTTCCTGCCGGTGGACGGACCCGAGTACGAGGCGGCGTCGGAGGGCGTGATGTCGACGCTGCGCTCGCTCGGCGTCGTCGTCGAGGTGCTCGGCTGGGACGAGGCGTTCCTCGGCGCGCAGACCGACGACCCCGAGGCGCTGGCCCGCCGCGCGCAGGACGCGGTGCTGCGCCAGACGCGGCTGCACTGCTCGGTGGGCATCGGGGACAACAAGGTCCGCGCCAAGATCGCGACGGAGTTCGGCAAGCCCGCCGGCGTCTTCCGGCTCACCGCGCAGAACTGGTTCGACGTCATGGGTCACCGACCAACCAGGGAGCTGTGGGGCGTCGGGTCGAAGGTGTCGGGACGGCTCACCGCGCTCGGCATCGGCACAGTCCACGAGCTGGCCGCCGCGCCGGTCGACGCCCTGGTCGCGGAGTTCGGGCCGCGGATGGGCGTCTGGTACCACGAGCTCGGGCAGGGGCTCGKCCCGACGACGGTCGACGACACCCCGTGGGTGCCGCGCGGGCACAGCAGAGAGACGACGTACCAGCAGAACCTCACGACGCCCGAGCAGGTGCGCGACGCGGTCCGCGAGCTGGCGGTCGCCGTGGTCGAGGACGCCGCGCAGGACGGCCGCGAGGTGCTGCGCGTGGCGATCAAGGTGCGCTACGCGCCGTTCGTCACCAAGGGCATGAGCCGCAAGCTCGCGCAGCCGACGCGCGACGCCGGCACCGTCATCGACGCGGTCATGGCGCTCGCGGACAAGCTCGAGGACCGCGAGGTCCGGCTCCTCGGCGTCCGCGCGGAGATGGTCGTGCCCGACGACCCCGCCGACCGGACCCCGGTGCGCGGCCGGATCTGAGCGTCAGCCTGCGAGAGCCGCCCGCAGGAACGCGATGTCCTCGGCCTGGCCCTCCGCGGGCGTCTCCACCAGCGCGTCGCACCCCGCCTCGCGGACCACGTGCGCGATGAGCTCCGGCGGGATGGTGCCCGTACCGAAGTTGGCGTGCCGGTCCCGCGAGGAGCCGTGCTCGTCCCGCGAGCTGTTGGCGTGCACGAGGTCGACCCGTCCGGTGATGGCGCGCACGCGCTCGACKAGGGTCTCGAGGTCCTCGCCCGCCGCCCAGGCGTGGCAGGTGTCCAGGCACAGCCCGACGTCGTACTGGCCGATCGCGTCCCAGAGCATCGCGATCCGGTCGAGCGTGCGGGCGCACGCGTTCTCGCCGCCGGCCGTGTTCTCGACCAGCACGCGCACGGGGAACGTGGCGCGCTCGAACGTCTTGCGCCAGTTGTCGATGCCGACCGCGATGTCGTCGCCCTCGCCGACGTGCCCGCCGTGCACGATGAGCCCCCGGGCGCCGAGGGTCGCMGCGGCGGCCGAGTGCTGCGCGATCATGTTCCGGCTCGGGATGCGGATCCGGTTGTTGGTCGACGCGACGTTGACCAGGTAGGGCGCGTGCGCGTAGATGCCCAGCCCCGAGGCGAGCAGCGCGTCCGCGTCGTCCCGCGGGACCGGCTTCTTCCACCCCTGCGGGTCGGCCAGGAACACCTGGACGCACTCGGCGTCCAGGGTGGCGGCCGTGGCCACCGGGTCGTCGTCGCGCACATGGGCGCCGATCAGGACCATGTCGGTCTCCCTCCGCTCGGGCACGCGCCAGGCTAGACCGCGGCGACGACACCCGCTGGGTCCCGTCCGTCGGCCGCCCAGCGCAGCACCCGCAGGCCGCGCAGGGTGAGCCAGCGGCTGGGCTGCCCCTCGGTCTCGCCGAGGTCGATCAGCAGGCGGTCGTGGTACGCGCGCTCGAGCCGCCAGCGGCCGTCGGCACCCCGCTTCGACCCGAGGACCTCCAGCGCCTCGGCCATCCGCTCGTCGGGCCGCGGCCGGGCCACGCGCAGGTAGTCCAGCACGCGGGCGACGTCGTAGTGCCACCCGTTCGGGAACCCGATCTGCAGCCACCGCTCCTGCGGCACGACGTCGTCGGTGAGCCGGTGCAGCAGGCGGCGGTCGAGCAGGTACTCCTCGCCTCGCACCCGGGCGGCGCGGACGTCGTCGTCGGGCCCGGTCGACCGCTCGTACTCCAGGAGGCCCTCGAGGACGTTGATCGTGGTGTCGAACGACCCGCGGGTCGAGCCGTTCTCCTGCTCGCAGTTCCAGCCCCCGTCCGCCATCTGCTCCGTGAGCAGGCGGTCGACGACGACCCGCACGTCGTGGCCGAAGTAGGCGCCGATCGCGACGGCGCGGCCGTTGATGCACGGCTCCACCTCGCCGTCGAAGAACTTCATCGTCGGGTCGTACTCCCAGCGCGCGGCCTCGTGCACCGGTGCGAGCGCGCGGCGGGCCTCGTCGCTGCCCGGGTCGAGGCCGAGCACGCGAAGGAGACGCAGCGTCGCCTCGGTCGAGACCCACTCGGGGAAGAACGTCCCGCCGCTCCACCGGCCGTCAGACCCCTGGGCCGCGAGCAGCTGGGCACCCCAGCCCTCGTGCGCCACACGCGCGCGCTCGGCGGCGACCTGGTCGGCGGGCGCGTCGGTGAGGTCCTGCAGAACCTGCCAGCGCAGCGCCGGGTCGGAGTCGAGCAGCCAGGCGATGACGTCCATCGGTCCATCGTGCCGTGGCCCCGTGCCGCCGTCACGACGGGCGCTGGGGGGTTCTGACAGGTCCTCCCGCCGCGTCCGGCGACCGTGTTCCATGGATCCCATGCGAGGAGCGATCATCCACGGACCCGGGGACGTGCGCGTCGAGGAGCGTCCCGATCCCACCGTCATCGAACCCACCGACGCGGTCGTCCGCACGGTCGCCGCGTGCGTCTGCGGCTCGGACCTGTGGCGCTACCGGGGGCTGGCCGAGGTCCCGCGGCCGACGCCGATCGGGCACGAGTACGTCGGCATCGTCGAGGAGGTCGGCGACGCCGTGACCACGGTGCAGCCCGGCGACTTCGTCGTCGGCGGGTTCCTGCACAGCGACAACACCTGCCCCGTCTGCCGCAAGGGCATGCACTCGGCGTGTCAGCACGGCGGCGGGTACGACGGCTGCCAGGCGGAGAAGATCCGCATCCCGAACGCGGACGGCACGCTGATCGCCACCCCCGGTCAGCCCGCCGCCGACCTGATCCCGAGCCTGCTCGCGCTCTCCGACGTCATGGCCACCGGCTGGCACGCCGCCGTGTCGGCCGGCGTCGGCCCCGGCACCAGCGTGGTCGTGGTCGGCGACGGCGCGGTCGGCCTCAGTGGCGTCCTCGCCGCTGCGCAGCTCGGGGCGACCACGATCATCGCGATGAGCCGGCACGCGGACCGCCAGAAGGTGGCCACGGAGTTCGGCGCCACCCACCTCGTTGCCGAGCGGGGCGAGGAGGGGCTCGCCCGCGTGCGGGAGCTGACCGACGGCATCGGCGCGGACGCGGTGCTGGAATGCGTCGGGACCGAGGAGGCCCGGCTGCAGGCCGTCCAGGCCGCGCGCCCGGGCGGCATGATCGGCCTGGTGGGCGTGCCCCACGGCGACCTGCCCACGGACCAGCTGTTCTGGGCCAACAAGGGCATCCGCGGTGGGCCGGCGCCCGTCCGTGCGTACCTCCCGCGCCTCATCGAGCTGGTCCTGGACCGGCAGATCGACCCCGGCAGGGTCTTCGACCTGACGCTTCCGCTGTCCGAGGTGGCCGAGGCCTACCGCGCGATGGACGAGCGGCGCGCGATCAAGGTCCTGCTGCAGCCCTGACCGACAAGGAGACACCGACATGGAGATCACCCCGCTGCCGTCGACGCAGAAGGGACCGGAGGAGTGGTTCAGCGGGGACGTCTGGTTCGACGTCCTCGGTGCCCCGCCCGCGCCCGCCCGGCTGCGCGTCAACACCGTCCGGTTCGCGCCCGGCGCGCACACGTTCTGGCACCGGCACGTCAACGGCCAGACCCTGCACGTCACCGAGGGCGTGGCCCGCGTGGGAACCCGCGACGGGACGGTGGTCGAGGTGCGGCCCGGACAGACCGTCTGGACGCCGCCGGGCGAGTGGCACTGGCACGGCGCCGCCCCGGACGGGTTCATGACCCACCTGGCGATGTGGGAGATCGGCGACGGCACCGCCGGCCCCGATACCGAGTGGGCGGAGCCCGTCACCGACGAGCAGTACGGGACGGGCGCATGAACGCGTGGACCGCCGACGAGCTCCGGCGCATCGAGCGGGTCGACGAGCTCGAGGTGTCCTCTCGGCGACCGGACGGGAGCCTGCGGCCGTTCGTGACGATCTGGTTCGTCACCGCCGGCGCCGAGCTCTACATCCGATCCGCGCACGGGCCGACCAACGGCTGGTTCCGCCGAGCGCGGGAGTCGGGCGCCGGCCGGGTCCGCGTCGGATCCGTCGAGAAGGACGTCACCTTCGAGGACGGGACCGACGCCGCGCACCGCGAGCTCGACGCGGCGCTGCACGCGAAGTACGACCGGTACGGGCCCGGTCCCGTCGGCGCGATCGTCGGCCCGGCGGTTGCGACCGTGACGCTGCGGGTCGTTCCCGCGGACTGATCGGGGCCCGGATGGTGCAGAACGGGCGGAACCGGTCGATGATCACCAGATGGGCGTACCCAAGGAGACCGAGTCGAGCATCGACCTGCCGGTGTCGACGGCCGTCGCGTGGCGGGCCCTGACCACGGCCGCGGGCGCTGACGAGACCGTCCCGGGCACCACGTGGCACCTCGAGAACGCCGACGTCGCGATCGACTCGGCCACGGCCGGGGAGGGCGCCGGCGGCTTCGCCACCTGGAACGGCATCGACTACCGCGTCGCCGCGCACCTCGTGCCCCGAGGCTTCGGCAAGACCCTCCTGCTGCTCACCGCCGATCCCGGCGTCGAGCAGCACGGGCTGATCGGGGACGCGCACGCCTCCGTCTCGCACCGGCACGCGCGCCGGGACCTGGAGGCCCTGGCGCAGGCCGTCGGGGACGCGGTCGAGGCGGCGCAGCGCGGGACCCCGGCGGGCTGACCGGGGTCAGTCGGCCAGACCGATCGCCTCCAGGTCGAGCGGGTGGATCCACTCGTCGCTGACCGGCACACCGCCGGCGCGGGCGATCGCCTCGCGGAGCGGGATCGCCCACACGTGCTCGATCAGGGCGATCGCGGCGGCGCTGCCCTCGGGGATGGAGTCGGCGACGTCCCAGAGCTGAGCGTCGTCGATGAGGTGCCCGTCGGACCCGGCCTCGAACCCGAGCAGCGCGCCGACCTCCGCGCCCTCCTCACCGGCCAGGCCGAGACCCAGCAGGGCGCCGATCGTCGCGCCGACGTCCTCGGCCTCGTCGATCGACAGGTCGCTGCGGCGCAACGCCTCGATCGAGCCGTCCTCCAGCTTCTGCACGGCGAGCACGTCGATCAGGCGGATCTGGTCGTTGTCCCGCAGGTACGCGAGCTCCTCGAGGATCTCGCCGGTGAAGTTCGGCCGGTCGAAGGCCACCACGAGCAGCTGGACGGGTCCGATGGTCATGCTGGTCTCCTGGGTACGCGTGATCGATGGGGTCGGACGGTCGGGCTCAGCGCGCGAGCAGCTTCGCCTTCTCGGCGTCGAACTCCTCCTGCGTCAGCACGCCGGCGTCGAGGAGTCCCTTCAGCTTCGTGAGCTCGTCGTACACGTCGGTGGCCGGTACGGCCGGGGCCGGCGGGGCGGGCGGCGGCTCGGGGGGCGGGGCCTGCTCCGCGGCGGCCTGGTCCGCGGAGGCCTGCGCTGCGGCGCCTCGGGCGGCACCAGCCTTCGAGGCGACGTGGGCCGTGGCTCCCAGGACGGCGGCTCGTCTCAGCATGCGCGGCATGGGGTGCTCCTTCGCTGGCGTGGCACCCGAGGACCGCGACCGTGTCGTTCGCCCGGGTTCACGCCATGCTCGTGCGGGCGCCGAGCGGTGTGCTCACCCGCGCGGGCGCTCACCCGGGTGATTGGGCGGTTCCGTCGGAGCGGTCGAGAACGACACCACCTCGAGGCCCAGGTCGAACAGCCGGCGCAGGACCCCCTGCACGTGCGCCTGGTCCGTGAGAGGCCCGACGAGCTCGGTCCGACCGTCCCCCGCCGTCACCGTCATGCCGTCGACGGCGTCGCCGAAGCGTTCGTCGAGCTCTCCCGCGACCACGATCGTGCAGATGACCATCCGGGCATCGTGGTCGCACAGGGGGCGTCGCGGACCACCCCTGCGGACGCTCACCCGGGTGGTTGCGCGTCCCGCTCGTCGAGCCGGGCGATCGCCGCCTCGCGCGAGGTCACGCCGAGCTTGCGGTACGCGGCCTTGAGGTGGGACTTGACGGTGTTGTACGAGATGAAGAGCTGCTCGGCGATCTCGCGCTGCTGGAGGCCGTCGCCGGCGAGGCGGAGCACGACGACCTCGCGCTCGGACAGCGCCTCGCCGAACTCCGTGGGGTGTCCCCCCGGCGCCGCCAGCACGCCGCGCAGCGCCGTCGAGCGCGCCGCCAGCGCACCGGCGTCGGTGAGCCGGTCCAGGACCTCGTCGGCGAGGTCGACGGACGCGAGCGCGGCGGCTCGGTGACCGAGCACGCGGTCCGCCCTCGCCAGCAGCAGGTACGCGTTGGCCAGCCAGGCGCTGCGGCCGATCCCCTCCAGGACGTCGATAGCAGAGCGGAACAGCGCGACGGCACCCTGCGGGTCGCCCGCGCGTCGTGCCCGTTCGCCGCGGGCGAGGAGCAGCAGCCCGCCCGAGGGCGAGCGGTCGGCGCCGATGACCGTCAGGACGTCGCTCATCCGGTCGAGCAGGGCATCGGCGTGGCTCTGGGCCCCCAGCGAGGACTCCACCAGGCCGAGGTTGCCGACGGCGAACGCGAGCATGATCGGGTTGGCGTCGGAGATCTGGCCGACCGCGAGGCGCAGCGTCTCCGCGGCTTCGGGCGCCCGCCCCTGCAGGTAGAGCGCCTGACCGAGGCCCGACAACGCGATCCCGTGCCAGCTGGGGTTCGGGGCACCGACGACGGCACGTCGCGCGGCGGCCTCGGCGCGCCCGACGTCGTCGACGCCCACGACCGCGTCGAGGAAGTCGATGCGGAAGCCCAGCGACAGTCCGTCGGAGTCGAGGATGTCGAGCCGGCCGCCACGGGCGACGTCGAGCCACCCGGCGGCCCGGTCGATCTCGTTGTTCAGGCTCGCGGCCACCGCCCGGACGAACGCGAGCTCGGGGTCCCGCTGCGCCTCGGGCCACGAGAGCGCGKCGAGCCATCGGCCGATGGTCGCGCTGCGCCCGGCGGCGGACATCGACTGCACCTGGCCGGAGACCAGCCGGGACGCCGTCGCGACGTCGCGCGACGCGATCGCGTGGTCCGTGGCCGCCTCGAGGTCCCCCGACGCCTCGAGCCAGGCCGAGGCGCGCGCGTGCAGGACGGGCACCAGCTCCGCGCGGGTCCGGCCGAGCTCGACCCGCAGCGCCTCGCTGAAGAGCTGGTGCGCCTGGTACCACTCCCCCGCGCTGTCCACCGAGATGAACAGGTTCGCGCGCTCGAGGTGGGCCAGCAGCGCGCCCGAGCCCGACGTCTGCGTGACGGCGTCGCAGAGCGGGCCGCTGAGCCGTCCGAGGATGGAGACCTCGAGCAGGAAGTCCCGGGTCGACGGCTCGACCAGCTCCAGTACGTCCCGGGCGAGGTAGTCCACGACGTGCCGGCTCGCCCCCGTGAAGCTCTCGATGAACGCGCCGCGGTCGGTCGGCGGCATCAGCAGCGACGCGAGCCGCAGGGGTGCGGGCCAGCCGCCGGTCCGCTCCGCCAGCCGGTGCTCGTCGGCAGCCGAGAGGTCCACCACGCCGATCCCGTCGAAGAACCGGGAGAGCTCGTCCTCGTCGAACCGCAGCACGTCCGCCCGCAGCTCGGCCAGGTCGCCCGAGGCCCGCAACGTCGCCACGGCGAGGGCGGGGTCGGACCGCGTCGAGACCACGAGCTGCACGCGCGACGGACGGTAGCGCAGGAACTCCGCCAGCTGGGAGCCGATCTCGGGGGTCTCGGCCCGGTGGTAGTCGTCCAGCACGAGCACGACGTCGCCGGTCCCCCTCGCCAGCTCGGCGCACAGCCGCGGGAGGGCCGCGTCCACGATCTGCTCCGGGTGTGCGCGCACCGCGAGGATGCCGCCGACGTCGACGAGGGGGTCCACCCCGGCGAGCGCGGCGACCACGTGGGTCCAGAACCGGGCCGGCTCGCAGTCCCCCGCGTCGAGCGTCACCCACGCGAACCGCGTGGCGGGGTCCGCCTGCACCCACTCCGCGAGCACCGTCGTCTTGCCGAACCCTGCGGGGGCCGACAGCAGGGTCAGCCCCTGGCCGCGACCCTCGCGCAGGGATTCCAGCAGGTGCGGGCGGCTCACCGCGCCGCGCGGCAGCCGCGGCGGCGCCAGCTTGGCGCGCACGACGCCCAGGTCCGGGGACCACGGCGCATCGACGTCCTGCAGCATCAGCTCTCCCAGGGCCGTCCGGCTTGCCTGAAATGCACCCTAGTCCGTCTCACCCGGGTGATTGACCGCGGGGGTGATCCCGAGCACGGACCAGGCATCCGACGATCTCCACGAGCCCTTCGCTCTACCGCCGACCTAGGAGTCCGCCATGAACCTGTCCGCGACGTTCGGCAGCGGAGACGTGCTGCTCTGGATGCTCGAGTTCTTCCTCTTCATCATCTGGTTCTGGCTGCTGATCGCCATCTTCGGGGACCTGTTCCGCGACCGGGAGACCGGTGGCGGGGTCAAGGCGCTGTGGGTCGTGCTGCTGATCGTGCTGCCGTTCATCGGCATCCTGCTGTACCTGATCGTGCGCGGCCGGGGCATGGGCGAGCGGCAGGCCGCACAGATGCAGGCGGCCCAGTCGGCGTTCGACGACCGGATCCGGAGCGCGGCGCCGACGGCGTCGGCAGCGGACCAGATCGCCCAGGCCAAGGCGCTGCTCGACTCGGGCGCCATCGACCAGGCGGAGTTCGCGAAGCTCAAGGCCGCCGCGATCGGCTCCTGAGCCTTTACCCACAGAAGGAGACGTCCGATGACCGAGTCATCGCTGGACACGCTGGGACCCGTCGACTACCTGGTCGTCGAGTTCCCGGCCGGGCAGAGCAGCTTCACCGGGGAGATGGTCGACGAGCTGGTGAAGCTGGTCGACGCCCGCATCATCCGCGTCATCGACGTGCTGGTCCTCACCAAGGACGAGGACGGCTCGGTCGACGCGATCGAGCTCTCCGACATCCCCAACCTCGGGCCGCTGGAGGCGATCGAGGCCGAGCTGGCCGAGCTGCTCGCGGCCGAGGACGTCGAGAACCTGGCC
>NZ_JBFULZ010000087.1:0-15775 GCF_054049635.1 Cellulomonas sp. P5_C6
GTCCCCGGGAGCACCGCACCGCCGCCGCCGGCCGAGACCCCGTGGACCCCGCCGGGCGGCGTGCTGACGTCGGCCGACGACGCCGCGGCCTGCGCCTGACGGGGGCCGAGCCCGGGGGCGCTCAGCGCGCCAGGTACGCCGCGAGCGTCTCGAGGATGCCGCGGAAGCCCTCCTCGCGCTTGCTGCCGTCGTCCTTGCCGTCGAGGTAGACGCCCTGCTCGGTGAACGTGACGCGGGTGCCGCCGTCGACCGCCTCGAGCTCGGTCGTCGTCAGCGACGTCGACAGGTGCTCGCCGCCCACCCACATGTCGTAGGTCGACACGATCCGCGCGCGCTCCACGATGTCGGTGTACGTCGCCACGAACCGGCTGGTGGGGCCGCCGTGCCACTGGCCGTCCTGCACCGCCTGGCCGCCGACGCGGAACTCCTCGTGCGCCTCGGTCTCGGTGAAGTTGTCCTCGGCCCCGAACCACTGCGCGTGCTGCTCGGGGACGGCGAACGCGTCCCAGACGCGCTCGATCGGGGCGTCGAACGTGCGGTCGATGACGAAGGTGGCGTGCGCGACGCCGGTGGTCGTCTGCGTGGTCATGGTCGGGATCCTCTCGAGGGTGGTGCGGGGTCGGTGGTGGCGAGGAAGTCGCCGAGCCGGTCCAGCCGGCGCTCGACCGGCAGCCGCTGGCGGCCCATCCACTCCCCCGCGCCGGTCAGGGCGTCGGGGACGAGCTGGACCGTGCGGACCCGGCCGATCTTGTGCGAGGTGACGATGCCCGCGTCCTCGAGCACCGCCAGGTGCTGGTGGACGGCGGGCAGGGACATCGCGAACGGTTCGGCGAGCCGGCTGACGGAGACCGGACCGCGCGCCAGCCGTTCGACCATCGCGCGGCGGCTCCCGTCCGACAGGGCCTTGAAGACCTTGTCCAGCTCGCCATTGTTAAGCATGTACTTAAGTATTGCCGCGTCCGCCGGGATGTCAAGAGGTGAGGGGTGAATCAGTCGGTCGAGCTGACCACGCGGGCGCCCGCGACGGGGCCGGCGGCGGTGAGCACGCGGTCCGCGACGCCGGAGGCGGTGAACGCCGCGGCGAGCACCAGCGCGTGCTGCCGGCTCCGCCCGAGCGCGGCGATGGTCGGCCCCGACCCGGACAGGACGACGCCGAGCGCGCCCGCGTCCTGGGCGACGGCGAGCGGCTCGGCCAGGCCCGCGTCGAGCTCGAGCGCCGCCAGCTGGAGGTCGTTGTGCAGCGCGGCGCCCAGCGCCCGGGGGTCTCCCGCGCGCAGCGCCTGCATCAGCGGGACGTCGTCCTCCGGGTCCGGGACGACCGTGGAGCTGTGCAGCTCGTCGAACGCCTGGTACACGGCGGCCGTCGACAGCCCCCGGTCCTGCACGGCGAACGCCCAGTGGAACTCGCCCCGGCTGAGGGCGGGCGTGAGCAGGTGGCCGCGCCCGGAGCCGACGGCGGTGTGGCCGGCCAGCACGAACGGCACGTCCGAGCCCAGCTCGGCGGCCAGCTCGAGCAGGTCGTCCCGGCTCAGGCCGGTGCGCCAGAGGGCGTCGCAGGCGACGAGCGCGGCGGCGGCGTCGGCGGACCCGCCCGCCATCCCGCCCGCCACCGGCACGCCCTTGTTGAGGTGCAGGTGCACGCCGTCGTCGATCCCCGCGCGKTCCGCGAGCAGCGCCGCCGCGCGCAGGGCGAGGTTGGACTCGTCGGTGGGCACGAGCTCGGCCTGCGGACCGCTCACGGTGAGCACACGCCGGTCCGACGGGGTCGCGACGACCTCCTCGAACACCGACACCGCCTGGAACACGGTCGAGACCGCGTGGTAGCCGTCCTCCTCGCGCGGACCCACCCGCAGCGACAGGTTGACCTTGCCGGGCGCACGCACCCTGACCTCGTGCTCGGGCAGCGGGGCCACCGGGGTCAGCGTCACGGCTCCACTGTGCCAGGTCGCCCCGCGACCGGCCCGAGGTGCTCGGCGATGCGCGCGAAGCCCCCGATGTCCACCCGTTCGCCGCGCGCCTGCGGGTCCACGCCCGCCGCCTGCAGGGCCGCGACGGCCGCGTCGGCCGAGCCGGCGAGCGTCGCCAGCGCCGATCGCAGCATCTTCCGGCGCTGCGCGAACGCCGCGTCGACGACCGCGAACACGGCCTCGCGCGACGCGTCCGTGGCCGGGGGCTCGCGCCGGTCGAACCGGACCAGGGCCGAGTCGACGTTGGGGGCCGGCCAGAACACGGTGCGGCCGACCGTGGCGGTCCGGCGGGCCGACGCGTACCAGGCCGCCTTCGCCGACGGCACGCCGTAGGTGCGGCTGCCGGGCGGTGCCGCGAGGCGGTCGGCCACCTCGGCCTGGACCATGACGAGCACCCGCTCGAGGGAGTCGAAGCGCTCGAGGAAGGTGAGCAGCACCGGGACCGACACGTTGTAGGGCAGGTTGGCGACGAGCGCGACCGGCGGGGGGCCCGGCAGCGCGTGCACGTCGAGGGCGTCCGACAGCACGATGGTCAGCCGGTCGCGGCCGGCGTCGTCGCGCAGCACCACGGGCTCGTCGTCGGCACCCGAGAGCACCGTCAGGCCGGGCACGTGCCGCGCGACGGTGTCCGGCAGCAGCCGGGCGAGGGTCGGGTCGATCTCCACGGCGACCACGTCCGCGCCCGCCTCCAGGAGGCCCAGCGTCAGGGAGCCCAGGCCCGGACCGATCTCGACGACCCGGTCGCCGTCGGCCACGTCGGCCTGGCGCACGATCTTGCGGACCGTGCCGCCGTCGAGCACGAAGTTCTGGCCCAGCTGCTTGGTCGGGCGCACGCCCGCGCGCTCGGCCAGCTCACGGATCTCCGCGGGCCCCAGCAGCGTGGTGGTCGTCGACATGGCCCCGAGCCTAGGCGAGCGCGACAGAGCCCCCGCCCGGTGACCCGGACGGGGGCTCTGTGTGCTTCTCGATCAGCTGAAGAGGTTCTTCCCGCAGACGGGCCACTGGCCGGCGCCCGAGCGGTTGTAGAGCATCTTCGCGCGGGCGGTCTGCTCGTCGGGCGACGCCTGCGACGGGAGACCGGAACCGCCGACGGCGGCCCACGTGCCCAGCGAGAACTGGTACAGCCCGTAGTACTTGCCGCTTCCGGAGACCGACGCGGGGTTGCCGCCGGACTCGCACCGGGCGAGGGCGGCCCAGTTCAGGGAGTCGGCGCTGCCACCGGCGGTGACGGGAGACCCGCTCGAGGAGGGGGCGGCCGGGGCCGGCGCCGCGACGACCGGACGGGCCTTGGTGCCGACGCTCAGCACCTCGTCCACGGGGGCCTGCGTGACGGCGTCGGAGAGCGTGACGCGACCCGACTCGACACCGTCGACCGTGGTGACGCGCTCGACGATGGTGCGGACACCCGCGACGCCCGCGGTGAGCGTGCGCTTCTGGTCCACGTACCGCGAGGCGTCCTGCTGCGTGCTCGACGCGAACGGGACCTCCTGCGTGGAGGTGACGTCCTGGGTCGTGATGCGGTTGACGACGACCTGGACGCGGCCGGTGTCGCTGCGGACCACGGAGACGCGGTCGAGCGGGCCCAGCGTGACGCCGAGCTCGCCGAGCACCTGGGCCACGCGGGCGTCGGCGTCGGTGACCGCGAGGGTCTGGCCGTCGACGAGCACGTCGGCGGGGCCGTGCAGCGCGAGGTCGAGCGCCATCTCGGGGCGGCCACCCGCGGCGGACCGCGAGGCGACGAGCGCGACCGACTGGCCGCGCGCCGACAGGGAGTCGAGGGCCTCGTCCGCGGACAGCGCGGTGGTCCACACGGACTGCTCCTGGCCGTCGACGGTGACCGCGACCTGGTGCGCGTGACGCACCACGATCTCGGCGCCCTCGCCCAGGCTCCCGGCGGCGCTGACGACGTCGCGGTCACCCACGACGACGCCCTGGTCCTTCAGCAGCCCGCCCACGGAGCCGGCGAACGTGCTCAGCTGCGAGACGTCGCCGTCCACGTCGAGCGTGACGGACTTCTGCGCGTGCGCGAACGCCGCGGAGCCGCCCGCGAGGACGAGTGCCACCGCGACGGCGGTGATGGGGAGGATGCGTGCCCGACCGGACCGACGGTCCTTCTCGCGGGGCTCGCCCTGCTCGGTGTCGAGCTCGGACGTGGCGCGTGATCGCGCGGAAGAACCGGGGGTGAGGGTCGAGAACTGCACGAGGCTCCAGCCGTCGAGGTGCCCGGGCACGGGGGGCGGAGCGTGCCGCGTGTGCGACACCCGGCGGTGAATCTCGCGTACGAGGTTCTACGGACACCCGGAGGGGGGCGTCTCCCGTCGGTCCCGGATCCCCGATCCGGCCGTCACGGMGGCCCAAACGGAGCGGGCGCCGACGCCCTGCGGGACCGGTCGTCAGCGGAGGTGGGCTGATGTCCAGATCGCGAGGCGACACCGACCGTAACCGGATCGTGACCAGATTGCCAAGCGCGCCTACCGCGAGATGCGCTATATCCGTGCGTGATTCACGCCCGATTCGGGCATTACCCCACGTCAGGCGGCGTGAGCGCCGTCACAGGACGGATCGGGTGAATCAGTACCAGCCCTTGCTCTCGTGCTGCGCCCAGGCGCCGCACGGGTTGCCGTACCGGCCGCCGATGTAGTTGAGGCCCCAGGTGATCTGCGTGGCGGGGTTGGTCTGCCAGTCGGCCCCGACCGTCGCCATCTTCGAGCCCGGCAGCGCCTGCGGGATGCCGTACGCGCCCGAGGAACGGTTGGCCGCGTTGACGCGCCAGCCGCTCTCCTGGTTCCACAGCGAGAGGAGGCACGCGAACTGGTCGTCGCCCCACCCGCGGGCCGCCGCCATCTCCTTGCCGAGCGCCTGGGCGGTGCCCGGCTCGACCGCGACGACGGTGGGGTCCGGCAGCTCGGCGGTGCCGACCTTGGTGACCTGCGTGACCGGGGCGACGGTGACCACCGACGCGATCGGCGTGCGGCCCGTGACGACGCCGCCGACGACCTCGAGCTGGTACGTGGTGGTGCGGACGCCCGCCTTGCCCTTGGTGGTGATGACCGAGTTGCCCTTGACCATCGAGGCGTCCTCGACCTCCTGGGACTCGAACGGCATCGCCTCGGTCACGGTCTCGCCGTCGGTGCTCGCGCGCGTCACCAGGACCACGAGCCCGTCGACGGCGGTGGCGTCCAGCGGCACGGAGACCTGGTCGCCGTCGTCGAGGACGAGGCCGATGTCGCGCAGTGCGTCGCGGACCGTGGCGCCGCTGCTGACGCCGTCGATCACCTGGCCGTCCACCACGAGATGGATCGTCTTGAGCGTCGAGACCCGCAGCACGTCGCGGCCGAGYGTGTCGGACCGGGACGCGGACAGGCGCACCTCGTCGTCGCGCAGCCCCAGGCTGTCCACGGCCTCGCCGACGGTGAGCGCCGTGGTCCAGACCGCGCGCTGTGCGCCGTCGACCTCGACGTCCATCTCGCGCCCGTGCCGCACCACGATCTGGCCGGCGCGGGAGATCGGCTGGTCGATCGCCGGAGCGACCAGGTCGCGGTCACCGACCGTGATCCCGCCGCTGGCCAGCATGTCCCCGACGGTCCGGCCGAACGCCTCGACCTGCACGGACGTGCCGTCGACGTCGACGGTGACGGTCTTGTGCAGCACGGCGAACGCGCTGGTCGCCGCGGCCACGACCGCGAGCACGGCGGCCTGGGCCACCACCCGGACGACACGACGACCACGGAGTCCGCGACGCGGGGTCGCACCCTCCTGGTCCGGCCTCACGCGGTGGTTCCTCTCGGCTGTGCAGGATCCGGACAGATGTCCGACTCTGGTCTGGCGTGTCCGACCGTAACCGATCTGTGACCGTCCGCGAAAGCGGAGGTCCGCCCTCCGGGACCACCGTCACCCGTGTGTCCGCCGACAGATCGGGACATACCTCGCACACCGCCGGTCACCACGGTCCGTAGACCGCCTCGGACGTCGCCGCGAGCGCCGTGCAGACGTCCTCCAGCGGCCGTCCCGTCACCGCGGCCACCGCTCGGACCGTCCCCGGCAGCAGGTACGGCGCGTTGGGGCGGCCGCGGAACGGGTGCACCGTGAGGTACGGCGCGTCGGTCTCGACCAGCAGCCGGCTCGGCGGCACCTCGCGCAGCGCGGCCCGCAGCTCGTCGTTGGGACCGAACGAGACCGGACCCGCGAACGACAGGTACCAGCCGTGCTCCACGGCGAGCCGGGCCAGGGCCGCGTCGCCCGAGAAGCAGTGGAAGACCGTCCGGTCCGGGGCGCCGTCCGCCAGCAGCACCTCGACCACCTCGTCGTGCGCGTCGCGGTCGTGGATCTGCAGCGCGAGGCCCAGCTCCTTGGCCAGCGCGACGTGCGCGCGGAACGCCTCCCGCTGCGCCGCCCGCCCGGCCGGCCCCGCGCGGAAGTGGTCGAGGCCGGTCTCGCCGATGGCCCGGATCCGCGGATTCTCGCGGGCGGTCCGCTCCACCACGCCGATCGCGTCCGACAGGCTCGTCTCGTACGGCTGCTCCGGCTCGAGCCCGTCGGGTGCCGCCTCGACGATCCCCGCGTGGCGGACCGCCTCGTTCGGGTGGATGGCGACCGCCCCGAGCAGCGCCTCGTTCGCGCGCACCGCGGCGTCCGTCCACGCGATCGCGTCCAGGTCGCAGCCGACCTGCACCATCCGGGTCACCCCGACCGAGGCCGCGCGCTCCAGGTGCGCCGCGAGGTCGGGCGCCGGGCCGTCCAGCGCGGCGCCGTCGTCGTCCCGCACCCAGCCGTCCGCCCGCCACGGCAGCACCGTGTCGAGGTGCGTGTGGTTGTCGACGACGGCGACGGGGAGCGGCTCCGGGGTCGCCGGCCAGCCCCGCTCCTTGGTGCGCGCCACTCAGGCCTGCCGGAGCCGCTCGAGCTCCTCCTCGACGATCGAGTCGTCGAGCTTGGTGAACACGGGCGTCGGCTTGGCGATCGGCGTGCCGGGCACGAGCGGGTTCGACCGCCACGGCGCGACCGTGCGGCCCAGCTCGTAGTCGCCCGTGATGATCGGGTAGTGACGCGAGTCGTCGTCCAGGTCGGTGACCTCGTCGATCCGCGGCAGCGGCGAGAACGTCCCCGTGCCACCGAGCGCCTCGTGCACCTTCTGCGCCGAGTGCGGCAGGAACGGCGCGAGCAGCGTGTTCGCGTCGCTCACGGCCTGCGCCGCCGTGTGCAGCACCGTGCCCAGGCGGTCGCGGTCGCCCGTGAGCTTCCACGGCTCGGTCTCCGAGATGTAGCGGTTGGCCTCCTGGACCACCCGCATCGCCTCGCCGATGGCCGCCTTGTTGCGGTGGCCGCCCAGCAGGTCGCCGACCTTGCCGAACCCCGCCGCCGTCGTCGCGAGGAGCCCCTGGTCGACCGGCTGCAGCTCGCCCGGCGTCGGGACCTCGCCGAAGTTCTTGTGGATCAGGCTCGCCGTGCGGTTGACCAGGTTGCCCCAGCCGGCCACCAGCTCGGTGTTGGTGCGCGTCTTGAAGTCGGCCCACGTGAAGTCCGAGTCCTGGTTCTCGGGCCCGGCGACCGACAGGAAGTAGCGCAGCGCGTCCGGCTGGTAGCGGGACAGCAGGTCGCGCACGTAGATGACGACGCCCCGCGACGAGCTGAACTGCTTGCCCTCCATGGTGAGGAACTCGCTGGACACCACCTCGGTGGGCAGGTTGAGGGTCCCGAACTCGCCCGGCGTGCCGCCCTTGGTCCCGCGACCGTCGTACGCGAGCAGCTCGGCCGGCCAGATCTGCGAGTGGAACGTGATGTTGTCCTTGCCCATGAAGTAGTAGCTCAGGGCCTCGGGGTCGTTCCAGAACGGGCGCCACGCGTCCGGGTCGCCGCTGCGGCGCGCCCACTCGATCGACGCCGACAGGTACCCGATCACCGCGTCGAACCAGACGTACAGACGCTTGTTCGGGTTCTCCTCCCAGCCCGCCAGCGGGACCGGGATGCCCCAGTCGATGTCCCGCGTCATGGCGCGCGGGCGCAGGTCGTCGATGAGGTTGAGCGAGAAGTTCAGGACGTTCGGGCGCCAGCCCTCACGGGTACGCAGCCAGGCCTCGAGCGCGCTCGCGAACGCGGGCAGGTCGAGGAAGAAGTGGTTCGACTCCACGAACTTGGGCGTCTCGCCGTTGATCCGGCTGTGCGGGTTGATCAGGTCGATGGCGTCCAGCTGGTTGCCGCAGTTGTCGCACTGGTCGCCGCGCGCGCCGTCGTACCCGCAGATGGGGCAGGTGCCCTCCACGTACCGGTCCGGCAGCGTCCGGCCCGTGCTCGGCGAGATGGCCCCCATGGTCGACTGCTCGATCATGTAGCCGTTCTTGTGCACCGTGCGGAACATCTCCTGCACGACCGCGTAGTGGTTCCGCGTCGTCGTCCGCGTGAACAGGTCGTAGCTCAGGCCCAGGTTGGTCAGGTCCTCGACGATCACCCGGTTGTACCGGTCCGCCAGCTCCTGCGGGCTCACGCCCTCCTGCTCCGCCAGCACCAGGATCGGGGTCCCGTGCTCGTCGGTGCCCGACACCATCAGCACCTCGTTGCCCGCCATCCGCATGTAGCGGCTGAAGATGTCCGACGGGACACCGAAGCCGGCGACGTGACCGATGTGGCGGGGGCCGTTCGCGTAGGGCCACGCGACGGCCGAGAGGATGCGAGACATGCCGCCGATCCTAGGTGAGCGCGCCGGGTCGGCTCAGCCGACGACCACCCGCAGGATGCGGTCGTCGCCGGGGCGGGGGTCGCCGCGACCGTCCGTGTTGTTGGTCATCACCCACAGCGAGCCGTCGGGGGCCACGGCGACCGCGCGCAGCCGGCCGTACTCGCCCACCAGCAGCGCCTGCGGGGTGCCGACGCCGTCCGGGGTCAGCGGCACGCGCCACAGCCGCTCGCCTCGCAGCCCCGCGAGGTAGACGGCCTCGTCGGTCACCGCGAGCCCGCTGGGCGACGCGTCGTCCGTGGCCCACTGCGCGACCGGGTCGATGAAGTCCCCGCCGCCCCCGTCGCTGCCCTCGACCTGCGGCCAGCCGTAGTTGCCGCCCGGCACGATCACGTTGAGCTCGTCCCACGTGTCCTGGCCGAACTCCGACGCGAACATCCGCCCGTCCGACGCCCAGCCGAGGCCTTGGACGTTGCGGTGCCCCAGGCTCCAGACCGGCGAGCCCGGCGTCGGGTTGTCCGGCGCGGGGTCCCCGTCCGCCGTCACCCGCAGGATCTTGCCGTTCAGGCTGTCCGGGTCCTGCGCCGACGGCCGGTCGCCCGCGTCGCCCGTCGTGACGTAGAGGTAGCCGTCCGGGCCGACCGCCAGCCGCCCGCCGTCGTGGTTGCCCGCCTTGTGGATGCCCGTGACGATCGGGCGGAGCTCGCCCAGCGTCGAGCCGTCGAGCGTGCCGCGCAGGACCCGGTTGTCGTCGGCGGTCGTCGCGTAGAGCGCGAGGTCGACGGGGCTCGCCGTTCCTCCCTCGGTTGCCGTGCTCTCCGTGCTCCCCGACGGGCCCAGCACGGCCACCCCGAGCAGGCCGCCCTCGCCGGCCGGGGCGACCAGGTCGGTGAGCTGGTCGGCGCCCGGCCCCGTCACGGCGGTCGACGCACCGTCCGGGCCGACCACGATCAGCCCCGCGGCCTCCCGCAGCGTCACGACGGCGTCCCCGTCCGGCAGGAACGCCAGCCCCCACGGCACGTCGAGGTCGCCGAGGATCTCCTCGACGTCCGCGACGCGGACGGTGGCCGGACCGCTGGGACCGGTGCTCGTGGTGCTGGTCGCGCTCGTCCCGCTGGTCGCGCTCGTCCCGCTGGTCGCGCTCGTCGCACCCGGAGCCGGCGCGGGACTGCTCGGCCCGCAGGCCGCGAGCAGCGCGACCAGGGCGGCGACGACGACCGCGGACCCCCGGGACTCTCGGCGCAGAGCCATGCTCCAGCCCAGCACGCCCCGCCCGCCCGCGCACCCCGGGGCCCGTGCGGGCCTCGTCCGTCGGGGCCAGCCGCGCCCGGTCGAGCCACGCACCTCGACGACCATGTGGTTGTCGTCTCTATCGGGCCGGATGAGCGCGATAACCACATGGTCGCGCGCGGCGGGTCAGCGGGACTTGGCCGCCAGGGCTGCCGCGTACAGGTCGCGCTTCGGGATGCCGGCCGCGGCGGCGACGTCGGCGACCGCGTCCTTCAGTCGTTCGCCGCCGTCGGCGCGCGAGAGGACCTCGGCCACCAGGTCGGCGGTCGACAGCTCGACGGCCTTCACGGCCCCGCCGACCACGACGACGATCTCCCCGCGCACCTGGTCCCCGGACGCCCACGCGACGAGCTCGCTCAGCGGGCCGCGGACGACCTCCTCGTACGTCTTGGTCAGCTCGCGGCAGACCGCGGCCGGCCGGTCGGCGCCGAAGCCGTCGGCCATCGCCTGCAGGGTGTCGGCCAGCCGGTGGGGCGCCTCGAAGAAGATCATCGTGCGGCGCTCGTCGGCCAGGAGCTCGAAGGCCCGTGCCCGCTCCCCCGGCTTGCGCGGCGGGAAGCCCTCGAAGCAGAACCGGTCGGTCGGCAGGCCGGAGAGCGCGAGCGCGGTGAGCACCGCGCTCGGGCCGGGGGCGGCGGTGACGGGCAGCCCGGCGGCGACGGCCGCGCCCACCACCCGGAAGCCGGGATCGGAGACGGCGGGCATCCCGGCGTCGGTCACGACGACGACGGTGCCGCCGCCCGCGACGACCGCGAGCACCTCCGTCGACCGCTCGACCTCGTTGTGCTCGTGGAAGCTGACCACCCGGCCGCCGATGTCCACGCCGAGCCGCGCAGCGAGAGCGCGCAGCCGCCGCGTGTCCTCCGCCGCGACCACGTCGGCCTCCGCCAGCAGCCGCCGCAGGTGCGCCGACGCGTCCTCGGTGTTGCCTATCGGCGTCGCGGCCAGCACGAGGCGGCCGGGGTTCTGCGCGGAGGGGCTCACGGGGGTCAGCCTGCCACCTGTTCGGACCTCTCCCGCAGCACAGCCCCCGCCCCTACGATGACCCGGTGCCGCCCACCGGAGACGACGACGCCGCGACCCTGACCGCACGTCAGGGCGACTCCGCCGGCCACGGCGAGCCCACCGCCACCGCGCTCGACGAGCCGGCGACGCCCGCTCCAGAGGTCGACGCCCCCGCCGAGGTCGTGCCCGACGGCGAGCCCCGGGACGTCGAGGGGCCCGTCGAGTCGCACCGCGGCCGGTTCCTGCGGCGGCTGCTCGGCGACGACACCCTCGCGCTCGACCGCGACCCGCGCGCCCGCCTGACGGGCTGGGCGTGGGCGCTCGGGGTGACGCTGCTGGGCGGGCTGGTGCGGTTCTGGGACCTGGGCCGGCCGCACCGGCTGGTGTTCGACGAGACGTACTACGTCAAGGACGCCTACTCGCTGCTGGTCAACGGCTTCGAGGCGCAGTGGGGCGACAACCCGAACCCGGCGTTCGAGGCCGGCGACACCAGCGGGCTCACGAACGTCGGCGAGTACGTCGTGCACCCGCAGGTGGGCAAGTGGCTGATCGCGCTGGGGATCCATCTGGGCGGCGGCGTCGGTAGCTCGACCGCGTGGCGGCTGTCGGCGGCGGTGTTCGGCACGCTCGCGGTGCTGATGGTCGCGCGCATCGGCCGACGCCTGTTCGCGTCGACGGCCCTGGGCACGGTGGCGGGGCTGCTCATGGCGGTCGACGGCGAGGCGATCGTCATGTCCCGCGTCAGTCTGCTCGACCCGTTCCTCATGTTCTTCCTGCTCGCCGCCTTCGGCGCCCTGCTGCTGGACCGCGACCAGGCCCGACGGCGGCTGGCGGAACGGGCGGCGGCACGGCTCGACGGCGGGGGCGCGCTCGACGACGGRCCGCGGCTCGGCGTGCGGTGGTGGCGGCTGGCGGCCGCGGTCCTGCTGGGGCTGGCGCTCGGCACCAAGTGGTCGGCGATGTACTTCCTCGCGGTGTTCGGGCTGCTCAGCGTGGGCTGGGACCTCACGGCGCGGCGCGCCATCGGGGTGACGCACTGGTGGCGGGCCGGGATCCTCAAGGACGGGATCGTCGCCGGGATCTCCATGGTCGGCATCGCGCTCGTCGTCTACGTCGGCTCGTGGTGGACATGGTTCACGCACGCGAACTCGTACGGCCGGCAGTGGGCTGCGCAGAACCCGGACCAGGGCGTCCAGTGGCTGCCGCCGGCGCTGCGCTCGTTCTGGAAGTACCACCAGGACATGTGGGCGTTCCACAACGGGCTGGAGACGCCCCACGCCTACGCGGCCCACCCGATCGGCTGGATCGTGCAGTGGCGCCCGACGTCCTTCTTCTACCCGACCGAGATCTCCGGGCTCACCGGCCAGGCCGCCCAGGACGCCTGCGGGTCCTCCAGCTGCTCGCAGGCGATCACCGCGCTGGGCAACCCCGTCCTGTGGTGGTGCGCGGCCGCGGCGATCGTGGTCGCCGCCGTCTGGCTCTTCCGGTACCGCGACTGGCGGGCGGCGGCCGTCCTGTCCGGCATCGTGGCGGGCTGGCTGCCGTGGTTCGCGTACGCGCACCGCACGATCTTCACGTTCTACTCGATCGCGTTCACGCCCTGGGTCGTGCTCACGCTGGTCTACGTCATGGGCCTGGTGGTCGGACCGAAGGACCTCGATCCCCGCGGCAGGAAGTGGGCGATCGTCGGCTGCGGGATGCTGGTCGGCCTGATCGTGCTGATCAGCGCGTTCTTCTACCCGATCTGGTCCGCGTGGGTGGTGCCGTACRACGTCTGGCACTCCCACATGTGGCTGCGCAGCTGGATCTAGCGGGGCCACTCCACCTGCGGGCTGGCGTACCAGGACAGTCCGAGGCGGTCCCAGAACGGCGCCTGGCGGGCGACCCGGGTGCGGAAGTCGGTCCAGTCGCGCCGCTCGGGGGCCGACCACGCGACCTCGGCGACGGCGGCGAGGCGGGGCAGCAGCATCTGCGTCAGCGCCGGCAGGTCGCGCAGCGTCTCGGTCCAGATGGCCGCCTCCACGCCGACGACGGACTCGGCCGGCACGCCGTCGATGAGGGTCGACGGCTCCCAGTCGTAGGCGTCCTGCAGCTCGATGTGCCCGGCCCACTCGAGGCCCAGCTCGGTGGTCGCGTCGTACTTCATGTCGAGGTACGCCTTCGACCCGGGCGACATGAGCAGCAGCGCACCGGCCTGCGCGGCGGCGACGAACGGCGCCGGGTCGACGCGCGTGTCCCAGTACTGCACGACCGTGCCGGGCTCCAGCGGCGTGTGCGCGATCTCCTGCCAGCCGACGACCTTCTTGCCCGCGGCCCGGACGGCTGCCGACGCCGCGGCGACCAGCGTCGCGTACTCGTCGGCCTCCATGGTCAGCACCTCGTCGCCGCCGATGTGCACGTAGTCCCCGGGGGTCATCGCGGCGACGTCGGCGAACACGTCCGTGAGGAACGGGCCGGTGGCGGGCAGGTCCGCGTGGAGCCGGCTGAAGCCGACCTCGATCCCGGTGTACTCGTTCGTCGGCACGCCCGTCGGGGTCAGCTCGCCGTACGCGTGGGTGGCCGCGTTGACGTGGCCGGGGACGTCGATCTCGGGCACGACGCGGATCCCGCGCACGGCGCCGTACGCGACGATGTCGGCGAAGTCCTCGGCGGTGTAGAACCCGCCCGGGTCGCCGTCCACGGACGTGCTGCTGCACAGGCGCGTGAGCAGCGGCCGCGACTTCACGTGCAGCCGCCAGCCCTGGTCGTCGGTCAGGTGCAGGTGCAGGACGTTGAGCTTGTAGTGCGACATCAGCCCGATGACGACCTTGAGGTCCCGCACGGCGACGAAGTGGCGGGCCACGTCGATCGACAGCCCCCGCCACCCGTAGCGCGGCGCGTCCTCGATCCGCACCGCGGGGACGCGCAGGACACCGCCGGGCGCGGAGACGATCAGCTGACGCAGCGTGACGATGGCCCGGACCAGGCCGGTGGGCGTGCGCGCCTCGAGGTCGACCCGACCGTTGCGCGCGACCAGCCGGTAGGCCTCGTCGCCGGCCGGTAGCGAGTCGACGAGCCGCAGCCGCACGATGTCGGACGCCCCGGCCTCGGCGTAGCGCACCTCGACGGGACGTCCGCTGACCCGACCCAGCAGGTCCGCCGCCAGCACCGCGATGCCGATGAGGTCGGGCCGCCCGTCGACCACCACGGTCGTCGCCTCCGTGAAGACGAAGGGGGCATCAGCGGTCCGCTCCAGCACGGCAGGCTGCGGGATGACGGCGATCACGTCGGGCACGGGGCTCCTCGGCGGGGCGGGCAGGGGGGACGGCCTGGACGAGCCTGTCCAGAGAGAAACTACTCGACCCGCGACGCCAGTCGGCGCGGGCCCACCGTGCATGTCGCCGGGAGGTCGGGGACCCCTGCTCGGCGGGCGCGACCGAGCGCACGGCGACTGGGTGCCACCGCGCTCAGCGCGCGGATCCGACGGATCCCCCCTAGATTCACTCGTCGTACCCGAACGAGCCCCTCGAAGTCAAGGAGTTCCTCATGACCCCCGAAGGCATCATCTCCGCCATCATCATCGGCGCCGTGATCGGCATCCTCGGTCGTCTGCTGGTCCGCGGGAAGCAGCGCATCTCGGTCCTGCTGACGATCGTGATCGGGATCGTCGCGGCACTCGTCGGCACCTACCTCGCGAGCCTGGTCGGCGTGCAGGACACCGCCGGCGTCGACTGGATCGAGCTGCTCTTCCAGGTCGTGCTCGCCGCGATCGGTGTCGCGGCCGTCTCCGGCAGCCGGAGCCGTCGCCGCAGCATCCTCTGAGTCACCCCACGGAGGCGGCTCCCTCAGGGGGGCCGCCTTCGGCGCGTCCGGGGTCGTCGCCACGACCTCCGCGGCCCGCTGAGAACGACGAAGGCGGCCTCCCGGATGGGGGGCCGCCTTCGTGTGCGGGTGGAGCTGAGGGGATTCGAACCCCTGACCTTCTCATTGCGAACGAGACGCGCTACCAACTGCGCCACAGCCCCGCGAGCGGGCTAAAGACTAACACCAGCCCCGGGTCGATCGCGAAATCGAGGAGGCACGGACCGGCTCACTCGCCGGCGGCGCGGCGCTTCGCCAGGACGGCGTTGAGGTCGATGCTGCCGGTGGTCTCCACGGGCGCCTCGAGCGGTGCGCGGTCGGCGTCGGCGGGGGCCTCGACCTCGGCCACGCGCGCGGCCGTCGAGCCCTCGAGGTTCTCCAGCGGGGCCGGCTCACGACGCGGCGCGGACGCCTTCATCGTGTAGGTCGGGCGCGGGACGGGAACCGGGGACCAGGCCTCGTCGGTCTCCGCGGCCGGCTCTGCCTGCTCGGTCCGCTCGGTCACCGAGCGGCGGACCACCGGGACCTGCCCGGTCGACGCGTGCCGCGCCGGGCCGTCGGACTCGCCCTTGTCCTCGACGATGCGCTCGAACACCTCGGTGCTGGCGTCGGACGGGTGGACGGCGCGGCCGGTGACGAAGGCCATGGGGGCCTCGGCGGCGGCGGGCACGGTCTGCGCGACGGGAGCGGGAGCCGGAGCGGCGGGTGCGGTCGCACCCGCGGCGGTGGCGACGGCTCGCTGTGCCCCGGTGCGCGGCGCGGAGGCCGTGCGACGCTCGTCGGCGATCTTCTGCTCCCAGGCCTCGTCGGCCTCCCGGCCCGCCAGCACGGCGCGGCGGCCGAGCACGAGCACGGATCCGAGCAGGACGGTGGGGACGGCGCCGGCGACCCAGGTGACCATCGGGCTGAGCCCGACGGCAGCCCAGCCGGCGACGGTGAGCGCGACCAGCAGCCCCGCCAGGACGGCGCGACGGCGCGCGGCAGCGGCCCGACGGGCGACCGA